>NZ_RZRR01000715.1:0-2969 GCF_003998555.1 Mesorhizobium sp. M7A.F.Ca.CA.002.09.1.1
CCAGCGGCAGCGACACGCGGTCCTGCGTGCCCGGCACTGAAACACGGATGCCTGGCCGGAAGGCGGTCGACAGCACGATCTCGCCCTGCGGGTCACTGCCGATCGCCTCGGCGGCGTTCTTGACCAGGTTGAGGAACACCTGGATCAACTGGTCGCGGTTGGCAAACACCGGAGGCAACGAAGGATCATAGTCCTCCAATATCTTGATTCTCTTGGCAAAACCGTTCTTGGCAATGGCCTTCACATGGTCGAGCACGACATGGATGTTGACGGGGTAGCGGTCGATCGGCCGCTCGTCGGAAAACACCTCCATGCGATCGACCAGCGACACGATGCGGTCGGTCTCGTCGGTGATCAGCCGCGTCAGCGCACGGTCTTCGTCGGAAGCCGACAGTTCCAGCAACTGGGCAGCGCCGCGGATGCCGGAGAGCGGGTTCTTGATCTCATGGGCAAGCATCGCGGCCAGGCCGGTGACCGAGCGCGCTGCGCCCCGATGCGTCATCTGCCGGTCGATCTTGTCGGCCATCGACCGTTCCTGGAACATAACCACCACCGAGCCCGGAAATTCCGGTACCGGCGCGACATAGAGATCGACGACCTTCTCGATGCCGAGACGCGGCGACGACACGTCGACGCGATACTCGTTGACCGGTGCCAGGCGCTCGCGCACCTGGTCGACCAGCGTCAGCAGCGGGCTGCCGAAGGGAATGAGTTTTGACAGCGTGTTGCGGGCGAGCATGGTCGCGCTTGAACGAAAGAAGTCCTCCGCGTCGGCGTTGGCAAAGGTGATGAAGCCTTCCTCGCTGATCATGATCACCGGGCGGCGGATGGTGTTGAGTACGATCTGGGCGGCATCCGCCATTTCAGCGCCTTGGCCGGCGGCGGCGTTCATGCGGCACTCCGCAGGGTCAAAGGTTGCGGATCGCGCGAAAACACATCGCGCAGCAAGGCAATGACGCGCGCGGGCTCGAATGCGGTCAGTATGGCCTTTCGGCTGTCGTCGGCTACGCCGCCGGCATGCCGATCAAGATACCAGCCAAGATGCTTGCGCGCCTGGCGCAGGCCGCTTTCGGCGCCGTAGAGCGCCAGCATATCCTCATAGTGGGCCACGATGTAGTCGGCGAGCGCCGTCGGGTTCTGTGGAATATTTGGCGTCGCTTCGCCTGTCGCTGCGGCCGCAACGCCACCTGCGATCCAAGGCGCGCCATAATGGGCACGGCCAATCATCACGGCGTCGGCACCCGATTGATCGAGAATGTCGGCCGCTTCCGCCGGCGAAGAGACGTCACCATTGGCGACGACCGGGATGGACACGGCTTCCTTGACGCGGGCGATGGCGCGCCAGTCGGCCTTGCCCTGATAGAACTGGCAGCGCGTTCGGCCGTGCACGGTCACCATGCTGACACCGGCCTGCTCGGCGCGGCGCGCCAGCATCGGCGCGTTGAGCGCGCCTTCGTCCCAGCCAAGCCGCATCTTGACCGTCACTGGCACCTCGACCGCGCCGACAACGGCGTCGATCAGCGACAGTGCGTGGTCGAGATCCAGCATCAATGCCGAGCCGGCATAACCGCCGGTGACCTTCTTGGCCGGGCATCCCATGTTGATGTCGATAATGTCGGCGCCCTCGCCGGCGGCGATTCTGGCACCTTCGGCCATGTGCATCGCCTCGCGGCCTGCAAGCTGAACCATATGGACGGGCAGGCCGGAGTGGCGTATGCGCAGGTTGAAACCGGCCCTGCCCTTGGCGAGCTCGCCGCTGGCAACCATTTCGGACACGACCAAGCCCGCACCATGCGCGTGGGCACGCTGCCGGAACGGCTCGTCCGTAATGCCCGACATCGGCGCGAGGAACACGCGATTGCGGAGTTTCACGCCGCCGACGTTAAGCGGCGCGGCCAATTTGGTCAAATTAACCATGCACAAAAACCAAGCATCTTCATTCGTTGCACATTCTCTAGCCATATCGGCCGCAATGTGCAACGCGGAATGACGCCACATTAAGGCGCAATCGGAAAAATGCTGGCCTTCGGGACTGGGTGCGGCCAAAGCGCCGCGCGCCCCGTGGGACGCGCAAAGGACGCTTTGGGATTCATATTTGACGCACGATCTTTGCCGAAAACCGATTACACTTTTCGGGATCGTGCGCTAAGCCAATCTGCAATGACTGACGCAAGTGAAAATCACGTTTCGAGTGCGGATGGCAAGGTCGCGGTGGTAATCGTCGCGGCCGGCCGTGGTGCGCGCGCCGGACAGGCCAACGGACCGAAGCAATATCAACACATTGGCGGCTTTGCCGTTATCGCACACACGCTTGACATTTTTCTGGCCCACCCGCGGACCAGCGAGATCGTCGTCGCCATTCATGCCGACGACCATGAACTGTTCCGGCAGGCGGCGGGCACCAACGCCGAGCGCGTTAGCGCCGTTATCGGCGGGGCGACCAGGCAGGAATCCGTCCGGCTCGGCCTGCTTGCCCTTAGAGACCACGCGCCGGGGCAGGTTCTGATCCACGATGCCGTGCGTCCGTTTGTCGATGCGGACCTGATAGATCGCACCATCGCCGCCATCGGCGAGCGCGAGGGCGCATTGCCCGCTTTGCCCGTCGCCGACACGCTGAAGCGCGAGTCGGCCTCCGGCGTGGTTGGCGAAACCGTTTCGCGCAGCGGTCTTCACGCGGCGCAAACGCCGCAGGGCTTTCCGTTCTGGCCCATCCTTGCCGCGCACGAGAAAGCCCATCATCTGGGAAAAATGGATTTTACCGACGATGCCGCGATCGCCGAATGGGCGCATATTCCGGTCAAGATCGTTCCGGGCTCGCCGGACAATGTCAAACTCACCTGGGCACGGGATATTGCCATGGCGGACCAGCGGCTTTCCGGCGAACGTGTGCGCTTTCCCGACATCCGGACCGGCAATGGCTACGACGTCCATGCTTTCGAGCCCGGCGACCATGTTACACTGTGTGGAGT
>NZ_RZRR01000716.1:0-2966 GCF_003998555.1 Mesorhizobium sp. M7A.F.Ca.CA.002.09.1.1
GCGCTGACGGTCGCCGCCTATTCCGGAGCGATGTCGATGGCCAAGGCCACGCAGGATGCCGGTGTGCTGCGGGATTGTCTGGCGGGACTTGAGCGAAGCGCGCCGTCGCCATCGCAGGGCGCATTGGCGGCCAGGCGACGCAACAGGATACTGCCACGGCCGGGAACCCCTTGACTCGCCGTGCTCTGGTTCAGCTACTCGGCCAGCGGCTTGATCGTCTCGTAGCCGTTGACGGATTCCGAACTGGTGCCTTCATCGTAGCGCCGCGCGAGCGCGGCTTGCAGATCTGGCGCATAGAGGGCGGTAAATGAATCCAGCGTCTCGCCGGCACCGTTCTTGAAGGTCTCCTTGACCGCCAGGACATTGTATTTGCACTCGCCCAGGCTGAATGTCTCCTTGCCCTTGACGACCAGGCTCAGCGTCTTGGTGCCCTTCGGCGGCTTGTTCGGCGACAGCTCGACGAACTCTATCGCGGCCTTTGTCCCCGCCTTCAGCGGAAACAGCTTTCGCAGATCGGAAAGCGGGATCATCGCCAGGCGACCGGTGTCGCTGTCGCGAAACACCTCGATCAGGCCGGCAAACAGATACTGGGTTTGCGGCGATTGCGATTCGTAGGTGTTGGCAACCGACATCATCCCGCCGGCCACGGGCCGAAATTCGCTCTGGATGCCGGGCCTCGCCAGAACGAAACCCTTTCTGGCGGACTTGACGTCGACGCAACCGGCCGCATGCGCAGTGCTCGCGCACAACATCGCGGCCAGGATCATGCAGATAGGTGCGGCTTTCATTTTTCGTCCTCCTCCGCTTGCGCAAGCGAGACATGCCAGACCCGTGGCATCATGTCGATGATGGCGCAGAGGCGCTGGACGACCGGCCGCTGTCCATGCTGAATCAGCGTATGATGAATCGCCGTTCGACTGCATCGCTTTCCCGACGCAACTTCCTGGCGCAGGCTGCAGGATTTGCCGCGGCCGGCGCCTTGTCGCGCCCGGCCTTCAGCCAGACCGGGCAACGCGTCCAGTCGATCGACGCCACTTTCCTGTTCATCGCCGATGTCCATGCCTGCCGCATGGCGAGCGGCTTGAGCCCCAACTGCCTGCAGGAAGGCAAGACCGACGCCGCGCTGCTGCGCAACGTGGCGGCGCTGAATGCGCTTGGCGACAAGGACTGGCCAACTGAGATCAATGGCGTCGCCACCGGCCTGCGTTCGGCCGGCAGGATAGGCACGCCGCTCGGCCTTGTCGTCGGCGGCGACATCACCGACGATGGCGGCGGCCAGATCACGCAGCCGCGCGAGGGCACCCAACTGCTCCAGTTCAGCCAACGCTACAGCCAGGGCGTCGGTCCCGATCGCGTGCACATGCCGGTTTATATCGGGCTCGGCAACCATGATCTCGACCAGAACGGCCCGCCGCACCATGTCGACTGGTATCGGCGCGAACTGCGCGACTATGTCGAGGTCAACCATCGCGCCGGCGTGTTCTTCAAGCCGCCGGTGCCGGCCACCGACTATGATGTCGACACCGACTGCTACTCCTGGGACTGGGGCGGCCTGCATCTGATCCAGACGCATCGTTTCGCCGGCGATACCGGCCACGGCGCCGAGAGCAGCCTGCCATGGCTGAAGCAGGATCTGGCGACCTATGCGGCGGACGGCCGTCCGGTCATCCTGTTCCAGCATTATGGCTGGGACACCTTCTCGGTGGAACGTTGGGATGCCGCCAAGCGGCACTTCGATGATGACGGCAGTGGTGCGCCGCATTGGTGGAGCGAGGCCGACCGGCAGGCGTTGCTGGCGGCGCTGAAGGGCTACAATATCGTCGGCATTTTCCATGGCCACCAGCACGAAACGCCGCTGATCTATCGCAGGGACGGGATCGACCTGTTCAAGCCGAAGGCTGCCTATATGGGCGGTTTCGCGCTGGCCAGGGTGACCAGCGACGGCATGGACGTGGTGCTGGGCGAGGCGACCGGCGATCACGGCGAGGTCGCCTTCACCAATGCTTTCAGCAAGGGTTGGAGCACCTGAAAAAGGCGGCCTTCGCGACCGCCTTTCCCTCGATAAAGCGCGTTTGCCGATGTCGGATCAGAGCGCCTTCTTGACCTTGTCCTTGACGTCGCCATAGGCCTTCTGCGCCTTACCGGCGGTCCGGTCTCCCGTGCCTTCGGCCTGGGTCTGCCTGTTGCCGGTTGCCTTGCCCGCGGCTTCCTTGACCGAGCCCTTGACCTGCTTGGCCACGCCCGCAACCTGATCCTTGTTCACCATTTTTTGCGCATCTCCTGGGGTTCTGAATTCGGAGGAATTCATTTGCGGTAGCTAACGAGCCGGCGTCGGTTAGGTTCCAGGCGTCGCCCGGACGGCAGATCAGGTCGCGCGGCCGCCGCCCTGGGGCAAGGCTGGTGGGCTAGGCTGCGAACACGCGTCGACCATGGAATTTGGATGGCCGTGCATGCGGGGAGAAAAATGGCTGAATTCACGCTCTACATCGGCAACAAGTGTTTCTCCTCATGGTCGTTGCGGCCATGGCTGGCGATGAGGCATCTGGAGATCCCGTTCGAGGAAGGTTTCGTGCGGCTGCGCACACCTGAAACCTTTGCCAATCTGGCGAAAGTGTCGCCGACCGGTCAGGTGCCGGTGCTGAATCACAATGGCAAGATCGTCTGGGAAACCCTTGCTATCCTTGAATATCTCGCCGACCTGTTTCCCGAGAAAAAGCTCTGGCCGGCCGATATCGACGCCCGCGCGCTGGCGCGTTCGGCCGCGAGCGAGATGCATTCCGGCTTTCGCGAGGTCCGCTATGGCTGGCCGATGAATTTGCGCCGGCCGAAGGGCCACAAGCCGCTCGACGCCGAGGGCGAGGCGCAACGCGCCCGTATCGAGGCGCTGTGGCGCGAGTGCCGGGAAAAATACGGCAGGGGCGGCCCGTTCCTGTTTGGCCATTTCACCGCGGCCGACGCCATGTATG
>NZ_RZRR01000717.1:0-2961 GCF_003998555.1 Mesorhizobium sp. M7A.F.Ca.CA.002.09.1.1
ACATACTCCCGCTCTCCGAGCGGTTGTTCGACGAGGACGCGGTGATCATGGACCAGCCCGCCAGCTCCAGCGTGCGTTATGCCGCCGAGCGTGGCCCGGCGATCGAGATGTCCTGGCAAGGGGTTCGGGAGTTGGGCGTCTGGTCAAAGCCGGGCGGCGCGCCGTTCCTGTGCATCGAACCCTGGCACGGCCTTGCAAGCCCGGTGGATTTCGATGGTGATTTTGTCGACAAACCAGGCCTGATGCTGATCGCGCCGGGTGCAAGTCGCGTGATGAGCTATCAGGTACGTCTGCTGCCAATAGCCAATTGGAGTGCGCTCAGTGAATTCTGAAACGATCGAGATCTACCATCCACGTGGTGTTTCAAATTTGGGCCAATGGGACATTGGTGGTCTCAAGCTCAAAGTCTATGGTCTCGTCGCAGACAACAGAAAGATCGACGAACCCATGGCGACTCTGGCGCAGTCATTCGTGCGACAGGAGGTTCTGCCGCGTGTGGCGGACGAGGGTGACGAGAATGGCATGGGCTTTGTGATCATTCATCCTGGTGAGCTCGGTGTGTCCATCTTAGCTCACTGGTGGATACAGGGTTCGGTGCTTTGTCAGCACATCTATCGGAAGCTGTATTCCGCAACCGAACCGATGGACACGGTTAAGAGACCTGTTATTGCCTGTGTTTGGGAATTGGCTCTGATGAATGCCGAGCAGGAAGCTTGGCGAAAAACGATGATGAAAGGCGAGCCCAATCCATTGGGATACATGGGCGCTTGGGCTGACTTCGAAGCTGCATAGAGGCTGCTCATGATCGACTATTGCGTGGTCGCCCAGATCGTCGGTGCCCAATGAAGCTGTACTTCAGCCGCAATCCCAATCCTCGATTGGCGGTCGCGATCGCACGCTATCTCGAAACGAAACTGGACTTCGAATTCGCCTCGCCATTCGCTGCCGGGCAAATGGAGAAATTTCGCCGGTTAAATCCCAACCTCTCACTGCCCATCCTTGTGGATGATGAGGGAAAGAGCCTCTGGGAGGCAGACGCCATAGCCTGCAGGCTGTCGCGCCACGCGCATTCGGATTTCTGGCGCACCGGCGATGACGAACCTGAGATGATCCGGTGGCTCAGCTGGGGCAAGGAGCACTTCGCACTCGCTTGCGACACGGTGCATTTCGAACGTGGGACGAAACAGCGGTACGGCATCGGCCCGATCGATCAGAAGCGGGTGGAGGAGGGCCTGAACCAATTCCATACGGCTGCGGCAATACTCGACGCCGTGCTTGCCGAGCGGCAGTGGCTGGTCGGCAATTCGGTTTCCTATGCCGATTTTCGAATGGCGACCTTCCTACCGTTCAACGACGCCGCCAGACTGCCGCTCGACGATTATCCCTCTGTCAGCCGCTGGTACCGTCGACTTGAAGACATCGACGCCTGGCGTGACCCTTTCAAAGGGATGGATGCACCCGAATTGCCGCCGGTGCCGCAAATGGCCGTCGCGGATCAGCGGTGAGAACGCGCGCGAAGAGCAGCGCAGCAGGCCGAGCCTACCAAGGCGATGATGTGCGGGGGACCGGATGAATATCTATGTCCTGAGCGTGATCGAAGGACAGGAATGGGTCCTTCCTCGGCAGGCGGACGACTACCAGCTGTTTTCGACGCTCTGCGGCCGGAAGCAGACACAATGGCATCCGCCCAGGATGGAGATCCTGCGCGAACACGACGACGGTACGCTCCGGCAATATTCAGATTTTCCATGGCTTGGCGAGCATGTGCTCATCCTGCGAGCGAGGGCGTCGAAGTTGCTTCGGCCAACCCTCCAACCATACGGTGAATTCCTGCCGCTTCCTGCTGACGAGCCAATATCGCTCTTCAATGTCACCACCGTGATCGATGCACTGGACGAGGAACGTTCAAAGATCGTTCGCTTTGACGATGGCGGCGTCATGGTGATCGAAAGCCTCGTCCTTCGAGCGGACGCAATCGGCGGTACCGAGATATTCAAGCTGCCCGAGCGTGCCGACGGGGTGCGAACATCCGATATTTATCTGCAGGAGACGATCGTACGCCGGATCGGGGAGCTTGGGCTCAAGGGCATTGCTTTCAACCTGGTCTGGAGCGACGAGCCGGTCGGACGAGGCAGGATCGAATACCCAGGTGTCAAAAAGGGCATTTCAACCGCAAGCTCGCTCACGCGCCTTTGGGCCGCTCTGCGGCGAAGAGCGGGATTTTGACATCAAACCTGCCGGACGACGGTGCCGACCACATTGACAAGAAGGCGCGCGGCGGTCAGCGCTGACAGGCCGTCAATATCGGCCGGAGGATAGAACTCGACAAGGTCGAATCCTGCGATCCTGGCCCGTTTGCCGAGGCCGGCGATCAGGTCGATTACCTGCGTGTAGGTGAGGCCGCCGGGTGTACGCGCCGCCACGCCCGGCATGATGCTTGGATCAAGGCTGTCGCAGTCGAGGGTGACGACGACCCGCGCGGCTTCCGGAATATGCCGGAGCGCGGCTTCGACGCCCTGGGCATGAACCTCGCGGGCGGTCACGAAGCGGCTGCCATAGCGCCGGGCTGCTTCGATTTCGGCGATGCGCGCGCTGCCGACGCTGCGCAGACCGACCTGCACCATGCCGGCGACATGCGGCATCTCGCTTGCCCTGCGCATCGGGCTCGAATAGCCGTGGCGTTCGCCATGAACCTCGTCGCGCCAGTCTATATGGGCGTCGACCTGCAGGACCCAGACCGGCCCGTGCTCTGCAAAGCCGGCGAGGAAGGGAATGGTCATGGAACAGTCGCCGCCGATCAGGATCGGCACAGCCGGCAACGTCAGGATCTCGCGCGTTTTTGCCTCGATCCTGGCCCGGTTGCCGGCATTGTCATGCATGGTGGTCAAGATATCGCCGGCGTCGACGCAAGAGTCCGGCTTGCCGTCGAACAGCGGGCCGCCAAGATCGAAATCCCAGTGC
>NZ_RZRR01000718.1:0-2959 GCF_003998555.1 Mesorhizobium sp. M7A.F.Ca.CA.002.09.1.1
GTTATCTGCCGTGCAAGCTGCTCCGGTATCTTTTCCAGCACCAAGGAGAAGGCGCCAGCTTCAGTTACCGCCCTGGCGTCGCGCCTGATCCGCTCTGCATCGGCTCCCCGGCCCTGCACACGATAGCCTCCAAACGTGTTTACCGCCTGCGGCGTCAGGCCCACATGGGCCATGACAGGTACGCCGCGCGCGGTAAGGAAGCGGATGGTTTCCGCGATGGTCTCGCCGCCCTCGATCTTTACCGCTGAACAACCGGTCTCACCCATCACGCGCGCAGCGTTGCCGAAAGCGTGCTCTGGGCTTTCCTCGTAGGAACCGAAGGGCAGGTCGACGACCATCAGCGCGTGTTCAAGGCCGCGGCGAACGGCCTGTCCGTGCATGATCATCATGTCGAGCGTGACCCCCAGCGTCGACGACAGGCCGTGCAGCACCATGCCGACGCTGTCGCCGACAAGAACGATGTCGCAGTGGCGATCGAGCAGCCTCGCGACCGGCGTGGTGTAGGCCGTCAAGCATACAAGTGGCGTCTGGCCTTTTCGCGATCGAATATCTGGAGGAGTCATCCCTTTTATCTCACCAGCCGCGCTCAACCGAGGCCCCTTCCCTTACGTTACCAACAGCGGGTGTCGCGTTTGGCATATTTTTGTGCGACTGCGAAGAGCTAAAAACAGCGCTTGAGTACTCCGGTGTTGACGTGCTGGCTTCCAAGGTTACATTCAATCGATTAAGGCGCTCCGTTGGGCCAACCCGCTTTCGCAAACATGGATCCTCAGACAAGAAGAACCAAGAAAGGCAAAGCCGCCGTCAAAGCTGACGAAGCCAAAGTGGACCTGACTGCCGTCGTGGTCGCCGTAAACGACAGTGAGCCCTGTGTCCTCACAGTCGGTCATGCGGACACCCTCCCTTCTGGACCTTTTGCCCTTGAGCATCGATCACTGCAGTCGGGTTTGAGGGGGTGGGTGGAGCAGCAGACCGGCCATGCACTTGGATACATCGAGCAACTCTACACCTTCGCCGATCGCGATCGCATCGGCACTGAGCGCCACCAGCGCGTCATCTCAATCAGCTATCTCGCATTGACCAGGAAGGAACAGGCAACGAACTCGGCCGCGTGCGGCTGGCAAAGTTGGTACGAATATTTTCCCTGGGAGGACCACCGCTTCGGCACGCCGCCTGTGCTGCTCGATAGATTGCGGCCCCGCCTGATTGAGTGGGCCGGCGGCGCCAGCGAGCCGACCACTCAACGCGAGCGCCGGCAGCGCGCTGCGATAGCCTTCGGCTTCGACGACCGCCATTGGAACGAGGAACTCACGCTCCAACGCTACGAGTTGCTCTATGAAGCTGCTCTGATTGAGGAGGCCGGTGGCGGCAGGGACGCGATTGCGGCCGCGGCTGGCAAACCAATGGTCGCTGACCACCGTCGTATTCTGGCAACCGGGATCGCGCGGCTGCGTTCGAAGATCAAATACCGGCCGGTCGTGTTCGAGCTTATGCGGCCTTCCTTCACGCTGCTGCAACTGCAGCGAACCGTGGAAGCTTTGGCTGGCAGGCTGATCAACAAGCCGAACTTCCGGAGATTGGTCGAGCAGCAGGAACTTGTTGAGGAGACCGGGGAGACCTCCCTCGACACGGGCGGCCGACCGGCGAAGCTTTATCGCTTCCGGCATGCCGTCCTCGACGACAGGGCTATCGCCGGGACAAAATTACCGCTGGCGCGGGCTTGACATACTTATAGTCAAGGTAGATATATTCCCTTATTGTCAAACCGAATATAATCGAGGCGCCAATGACTGGGGCGTTACCTATGGCTGCGTCCTTGTATGAGCGTGTCCGGCGGGTGATCCCACCCGTTGAATGGCCCGCGTTCGCCGGCGATATTGAAGCCATCTTAGCGCTGAAGCGTGAGCGCAATGCGGTGGTGCTGGCGCACAATTACCAGACGCCCGAAATTTTTCATTGCGTGGCAGACATCGTCGGCGACAGCCTGGCGTTGGCCCACAAGGCGGTGACGGTCGACGCCGACATCATCGTGGTTGCCGGCGTTCATTTCATGGCCGAGACGGCAAAACTGCTCAATCCGAACAAGACCGTGCTCATCCCGGATCTCCGCGCCGGCTGCTCGCTGGCCGAATCGATCACGGCAAACGACGTGCGGCTAATGCGGCTGCGGTATCCGGGGGTCCCCGTTGTTACTTACGTCAACACTTCCGCCGCCGTAAAAGCGGAGTCCGACATCTGCTGCACGTCCGGCAACGCCAAGGCGGTGGTGGAATCGCTTGGCGTGGCGCGTGTGCTGATGCTCCCGGACGAATATCTGGCGAGGAACGTGGCAGCCGATACAGACGTCGAGATCATCGCCTGGAAAGGCCATTGCGAGGTGCATGAGCGCTTCACCGCAGCAGACATCCGGGAACTGCGCGATGCCCATCCAGGCGTCATCGTGCTGGCCCATCCAGAATGCCCACCAGACGTTGTCGCGGAGGCGGAGTTCTCCGGCTCGACCGCGGCGATGTCGGATTATGTCGAGCGTGAGAAACCGAAGCGTGTCGTCCTTCTGACCGAATGTTCGATGAGCGACAACGTCGCGGTCGCGCATCCCGACGTCGAGTTCGTTCGCCCATGCAATCTGTGCCCGCACATGAAGCGCATCAACCTGGCCAACATTCGCGCCGCACTCGAGCAGAACCGGCATGAGGTCCGGATTGATCCCGAAATTGCCGGCCCCGCCCGCCGCGCGGTCGAGCGCATGCTTTCCCTATGAGTCTGGAGGTTCGCGAAATCGCGGGGGCGCCGGTCGTCATCGGCGGCGGCATTGCCGGCCTGATGACGGCGCTTCATCTGGCGCCGGAACCGGTCGTGCTTTTGACCAACGCGCCGCTTGGAACCGGAGCCTGCAGTGAACTTGCCCAGGGCGGTCTTGCGGCAAGTCTCGGGGGCGACGACGGCCCAGATTTTCACC
>NZ_RZRR01000719.1:0-2957 GCF_003998555.1 Mesorhizobium sp. M7A.F.Ca.CA.002.09.1.1
GGCCAAGCCCGCCGCGCCAGCAGCCCACCAGATCGCCAAGGCTCGATTTCATGTCCAGCAATTCGGCGCCGTGCGGCGAGGCAACGACCGCGCTCATCATCGAGATAAAGGCCTCATCGATGGCTCGCATCATGCGCTCGGTGAAAGGGCCGTCGCCGGATAGGGCAAACCTTGCCGCCTCGACCGAGCGCGACAGGATCATCATGGCGATGGCGCGGAAAATGTCGGTCTTGTTCTTGAACAGGAGATAGAGCGCCGGGCGCGACATGTCGGCGGCACGGGCAATGTCGTCCATGGTGGTGCGCGAGAAGCCATAGGCCAAAAACACCTTCATCGCGCCATCCAGAATACGGACGCGTTTGGGATCGGCGGTGGCGGTGTCTTCGATCTGGTTCATAGAGCAATTCTATCCTGCAAAATCCTAATTGACAAAATGACGAAATTTGTCAATCTGTATCGGAGCGAAACGGCCGGGAGGCCGCTTCGCCCTTGGCAGTGGACGACAACAAAGGGTATCCCCATGCGCCTCACCGTCGACGGTCAGTCATTCGATATCGACGCCGATCCGGACATGCCGCTGCTGTGGGCACTGCGCGATCTCATTGGCAAGACCGGGCCAAAGTTTGGCTGCGGCATCGCCGCCTGCGGCGCCTGCACTGTACATGTCGACGGTCAGCCGGTGCGTTCCTGTTCGTTTCCCGTCGGCGAGGTCGGCGGCGCCGTCACCACCATTGAAGGCATCGGCACGGCAGGCGGACTGCATCCGGTGCAGCAGGCATGGCTGGAGGAACAGGTCGCGCAATGCGGCTACTGCCAGGCCGGCCAGATCATGAGCGCGGTGGCGCTGCTCGATGAAGTCGCCGACCCGAGCGATGCCGACATCGACAACGCCATGGGCGGCAATCTCTGCCGCTGCGGCACCTATCCCAAAATCCGCTCGGCCATCAAAAAGGCCGCGGCGCTCAAGACGGCGGGGCTCTGACCATGGCCAGTGTCGGAAAGATCGCCCGCCGCACGTTTCTGATTGGCGCTGCCGCTGTCGCTGGCGGCGTTGCCGTCGGCTATTACTACTATCGCAAGCCGTTCCCGAACCCGCTCGAGGCCGAGCTTGGCAAGGGCGAGGCGACGTTCAACCCTTATGTGAAAATCGGCGCCGACAACACCATCACCATCGTCGCGCCGCGCGCCGAGATGGGGCAAGGCATCTCGACGACGCTTGCGGCCATGGTCGCAGAGGAACTCGACGTCGGGCTCGACCGGGTCATGGTCGAGCATGGACCGGCATCCCATGCCTATTACAACGCCGCGATCCTCGAGGAGGGCGGTCCGTTCGCCTTCTTCGATGAAAGCCTGACCGCGCAGGCGGTGCGTTCCGGTCTCGGTGTGGTCGGCAAATTCCTTGCCCTGCAGGGCACCGGCGGTTCGGCTTCGACACGCGACGGTTTTTACAAGATGCGGCAAGCGGGTGCCGCTGCCCGGCAGATGCTGGTCGCAGCGGCAGCGCAAAAACTGGGTGTCGCGGCGGCCGATCTGGAAACGGCCGACGGTTCGATCCTGCACAAGGCGTCGGGCAAATCGCTGACCTACGGCGCGGTCGCCGCGGCTGCCGCCGCGATGGCGCGGCCGGCCGAAGTCAGGCTCAAGGACCGGGCCGACTGGAAGCTGCTGGGAAAGCCGCAGAAGCGCATCGACATGCTGGCAAAGCTCACCGGGGCGCCGATCTTCGGCATCGATGTCCGGCTGCCGGAGATGGTCTACGGCACGGTCAAGATGAGCCCGCGCTTCTGGTCGAAGCCGGTCAAGGCGGACCTCTCCAAAGCCGAGAAAATGCCTGGGGTGATCAAGATCGTGCTGCTCGAGACGAATTACGGCCATGGCTTCGGTATCATCGCGAATAATACATGGGCAGCATTCAAGGCGGCCGAGGCGATCGACGCCCAGTGGTCCGATCCTGAATATCCGCTCAGCAGCGCCGCCATTTCAGATGTGCTGAAGCAGGCGCTTGCCACCAAGGGGTCGGTGATGCGCGACAATGGCGATGTCGAAACCGCCTTTGCCGACGCGCCGCGCGAAAGCATCATCGAGGCAGACTATGCCGTGCCCTATCTGGCGCATGCGACGATGGAGCCGATGAACGCCACGGCACAGTTCAGGGACGGTGCGCTCGACATCTGGTGCGGCAACCAGGCGCCGACCCTGGTGCGGCAGCTTTGCGCCAACGCGGTCGGCATCGAGCAGGACAAGATCAATGTGCACACCACCTTCATGGGCGGCGGTTTCGGCCGGCGCGTCGAGATGGACTACGCGCTGTGTGCCGCGCTGATGGCGAAGGAGACGGGCGGACGCCCGATCAAGGTGACGTGGACGCGTGAAGAAGACATGCGGCACGACGCCTATCGGCCGGCTGCTATCGGCAAGTTCCAGGCGCGGCTCGGTGACGATGGCATGCCGATCGCGGTCGACATGAAGATGGCCTCGCCATCGGTGATTGCCGGTACGCTGCGCCGGCTGTTCCCCTCGGTATCGCCGCTCGGTCCCGACAAGACCATTGTCGATGGCGCCTATGACCAGCCCTACACGATCCCGAATTATCGGGTCAGGGGTATCGCGGCGCCGGTCTCCATCCCTGTCGGCTCCTGGCGTTCGGTCGGCAGTTCGGTCAACGGCTTCTTCCATGAGGGCTTCATGGACGAGATCGCGGTCGCCGGAAAAATCGATCCGGTCGAGATGCGCAAGAGACTGATGGCCGCCTATCCCTCGGCGGTGAAGGTGGTCGAGAAAGTCGCCGCGATGGCGAAATGGGGCGAGGCGCTGCCCGCCGGCAAGGCCAAGGGCATGGCCTTCACGCTGTCCTTCGGCAGTTGGGTCGGCGAGATCGTTCAGGTGGCGGACACGCCGGCCCAACTGCCGAAGGACAGCGTGAAGGCCATGCCCTTGGCCTTGCCGGCGGGCAGCGC
>NZ_RZRR01000720.1:0-2957 GCF_003998555.1 Mesorhizobium sp. M7A.F.Ca.CA.002.09.1.1
ATCAAGAACCGTCCGGATGGCGGCAAGGTCGCCATCGTCGAAGGCCAGGCTGGCGTCTATGCCGCCGTGCAGCGCACCGACGGCTTCAAGTCGACCATCACCGAGGCAGGCAAGTTCGAGGTCGTCGCCAGCGTTCCCGGCAACTGGGACCGCCAGACCTCCTATGATGCGGCCACCAACATCCTGCAGCAGCACCCCGACCTGATCGGCTTTTATGCCAACAATGACGGCATGGCGCTCGGCATCGTCGAGGCAGTCAAGGCCGCCGGCCTGCAGGACAAGGTTGCGGTCTTCGGCACCGACGGCATTTCCGACGCCTATGCCTCCATACGGGCCGGCGAACTGACCGGCACGGTCGACAGTTTCCCGGTGCTGACCGGCGAAGTGGCGTTGGAAACTGCTCTGCGTCTCGTCGCGGGACAGAAGCTGCCCCGCGTCGTCGCCACGCCCCAGGCACTGATCACCAAGGACAATGCCGACCGCTATTCCGGCGCCGGCGCGCGCAAGGCACTGCTCGAGGACGCGGCTGCGGGCCAGTAAGGCCAATCGGCGAGTGCCGGCCAGAGCAATTCGCTCCCGCCGGCACCGTTGCCCGGAGATAGAACCCAATGTCACCCCGGCTGCAATTCCAGGGCATTTCCAAGCTGTTTCCGGCCGTGCGGGCGCTTGACGGCGTGTCGTTCTCGGTAGGTGCCGGTGAAATCCACGGCCTGCTCGGCGAAAATGGCGCCGGCAAGTCGACGCTGCTGCGCATCCTGTCTGGCGTCCACACGCCGACAGCGGGAAGCGTCCTCATCGACGGCAAGCCGGTTACACTCGCCAACCCGGTCGCCGCACGCGCTGCGGGCGTCGCCATGATCCATCAGGAATTGCAGCAGGTACCACGCCTTAGCGTCGCCCAGAACATGTTCCTAGGCCATCCGCTGACGCGCGGCGCCATCTTCGTCGCCCGGCGCGAACAGGAGCGCCGTGCTGCGGAGGCTCTTGCGGCCATCGATCCCTCCATCGATCCGGCTGCACCCCTCGGTACCCTGAAGGTGGCGCAGCGGCAGATTGTCGAGATCGCCCGCGCGCTGCTCGATCGCGCCCGCATCGTTGCCATGGACGAGCCGACATCGAGCCTGACGCCGAGCGAATTCGAACGGCTGGCGCAAGTCATCACCGGCCTCGCCCGCGACGGCGTCGCCGTCGTCTATGTCTCGCACAAGCTGGACGAGGTGTTCGGCATCTGCCGGCGCGCCACCATCATGCGCGATGGCGTCGTCGTCGATTCCGTCGATCTGAACGACCTGTCGGAGAAAGCGGTCGTGGCGATGATGGTCGGCCGCGAACTGGCGCAGGAGCAGCATAATTCCCATGCCACGAACAAGGTCATGCTGAGCGCGCGTGGCCTCTCCTCGGCGACGAAGGTGCGCAACGTGTCGTTCGATCTGCATCGCGGCGAGGTGCTGGGCATTGCCGGCCTGGTCGGTTCCGGCCGCACTGAACTGCTGCGGCTCTTGGCCGGCGCCGATCGCGCCACGGCCGGGACGATTGCAATCGACGGCAAGGCGGCACGGTTCTTCAGCCCGCGTGACGCGATTGCCGCCGGCGTCGGACTGGTGCCGGAGGAGCGCAAACGCGAAGGCATCGTGCCGCTGCGCTCGATCACCAGCAATATGGCGCTGGCCTCGATGGCCGTGTTCGCGCCGCGCGGCCTCATCGATCACGCCAGGTTGAAACAGGTGGCGGCCGAGAAGATGAGCCGCGTCAATCTGCGCCCATTCCTGCTCGACCGGCCGATCCGCCTGTTCAGCGGCGGCAACCAGCAGAAGGCGATCATCGGCCGCTGGCTGGCGGCGGGAACACGCATCCTCTTGTTCGACGAGCCGACGCGCGGCATCGATGTCGGCGCCAAGGCGGAGATCTATCATCTGATCGAGGAACTCGCCGCCGAGGGCCATGCGGTGGTCGTCGTCTCCTCCGAACTGCCCGAGGTGATCCGGCTTGCCGACCGCGTGTTGGTCATGCGCGACGGCACCATCGCCGCCGAACTCGATAGGGCAAATCTCTCAGAACAGGCGATCGCGGCGCACGCCATCCCGCAAACGCAAACGCCGGCCGCACAGCCGGCAAGGCAGTAGGTGACGGATATGTCGGATGCCACTCTGGTGCGGTCCCAGGCCGAATTCCTGCGCGGTGTTTCCATGCGCGACGCCGGCACGCTGATCGGGCTTGTCGTGATCCTGGCCGTGTTCGGCGCGCTGGTGCCCGGCTTTTTCGCCGAGCGCAACCTGATCAACATCCTGCAGCAGTCGAGCATCAATGCCTGTCTGGCGCTGGGCATGACGCTGGTCATCATCTCCGGCGGCATCGACCTGTCGGTCGGGCCGACGGCAGCACTCTCGGCCGTCATCTCGGCCTCTATGATGGTCGCCGGCGTGCCGTTTCCGCTGGCCATCGCCGCCGGCTTCGCCATTGGTCTTGCCTGCGGCCTCGTCAACGGCGTGCTCGTCGCCCATGTTGGGCTGCAGCCCTTCATCGTCACGTTGGGAACGCTCAGCACCTATCGGGCACTGGCGCTGATCTACACCGGCGGCAATCCGGTCCTCGGCCTGCCCCCAGGCTTTCGCGCCGTCTTCAACGGTTCGCTGTTCGGACTGCCTCTGGCGGTCGTCATCGTCGCCTGCGTGGCTGTCGTCGCCTGGGTCGTTTTGAAGAAGACGCCCTTCGGCGAATATCTGCTCGCCGTCGGCGGCAACGAGGAGGCGGCCTACATCGCCGGCGTGCCGATTGCCCGCACCAAGATCGCCGCCTACATGATCTCAGGCCTGCTGGCGGCGCTTGCCGCGCAGATCCTGATCGGCCGGTTGGGCGCCGCCGAACCCATCCTCGGCAATCTCTGGGAGCTCGACGCCATCGCGGCTGCCGCCATCGGCGGCGCCTCGCTGATGGGCGGCAAGGGCAGCGTCGTCGGC
>NZ_RZRR01000071.1:0-10922 GCF_003998555.1 Mesorhizobium sp. M7A.F.Ca.CA.002.09.1.1
TTGTAGTACAGGCTGTAGCCGAAATCGCCGCGGGTGACGATGCCGACGATCCAGTTGAGATACTGCACGGGCAGCGGCTTATCGAGGCCATGCTCGATGCGATAGGCCTTTGCCTGCGCGTCGGCCTCGGCAAAGGAAGCTCCACCCTGGTTGATCGCCTGCGAGCGGATGTAGTCGGCATAGTCACCCGGCGGCGCCTGGATGATGGCAAAGGTGGCCAGGCTCAAGATGGCGAGGACCGGGATTGCCGACGCTATGCGCGTGAGCAGGAATCGCAGCATGGACGGTTCATTTCCTTGTCTCGCCGATCGCGCCCTTGGTTGCGTCCGGAGGTTGGTTTGTCCGGCCGCGCCAGCGGCGCGGCCGGAGGTCTCTCAGTCAGGGAGGTAAACCTAATTCATCAGCCCCTTCTCTCCGGGTTTGCCGGGCAGCTCATCGGGGAACAATTCATATTTCGCCTGCTTGTCTGCGGCGACAAATACCCGTTCGCGGATGATCGAATCCTCGGCCCAGTTGAACATGAAGATCGGCGTGCCCTGCGGAATGTTCGAGAATCGCTTATTGACGATCAGCGCGCCGGGATATTCCGTCAGGCCGACATTGTAGACGTGCTCCGTCGAGATCTTCTGGAATTGTTTCATCAAGCTGGCGCGCTGGTCATTGTCCTGCGTGGAGACGAACTTGTTGACGATGTCGACGAGGTCCTTTTCGAACGGCATCACATCGACCTCGCCATTTTCCGGCGCACGATGGTCCCAGCTGGTGCGCGGGCCGACAGGGGCAAGCTGCACGGTGTTCTGCACCACCGAGGTCAGTTCCTGTTCGTTGCGCCGGACCAGCCAATCGAAGCGGCCGGAGTATTGCGAAGCGTCCCGCTGGGTGCCGTTGAGGCCGTTGAGCACGACCCGCAGCCCGAGCTTTTCCATCTGGGCGACGACGCCTTCGGCAAGGCTTTTGTCGGTCGTGTAGTCGTTGTTGACCAGCATCACGATCTCGACATTCTTGCCGCCGGCGGTGCCGGAAGGGAAATTCACGAAGCCGTCGCCGTCCGTATCCTTGAGGCCGGCCTTGGCGAGTTCAGCCTTGGCGCCATCGAGGTCGAAGGGGTAGTAGACCGTCGAATTGCGGTCGTAGAAGCTGGTTCCTGACGACAAGCCGCCGGGATAGATGGCGGTGAACGGCCCCTTGACCAGCGAGTCGCCGAGCGCCTTGCGGTCGAGCGCCATGGTGACGGCCTTGCGGAAATCCTCGTTGCGGTTCAGCTCGCGGATCGCCTGGCCGCGTTCGTCCGGATTGCCCCAGCCATTGGCGGAAAAATTAAAGCGCAGATTGTAGCCGATGAGCCGCGGGCCGAAAGCAAGACGGGCAGGCGCGTTCGCCTCCGCCGCACGCTTCAGCGAGGCGACGAAGTTTTCCGGCTGCTCCAGATTGGAAAAATCAGCCGCGCCGGCCACCGCCTGGACGTCGCGATCGGCCCAGGTCGACAGCTTGTAGTGCAGTTCGTTGAGATAGGGCAGTTGATTGCCCTTTTCGTCGACCTTCCAGTAATAGGGATTTCGGCGCATGACGATGATGTCGTCCGGCCGGTATTCGACCGGGACCCAGCCGCCCATCACCGGCATGTTCATGAATTCCGGCGGGAAGGCATTTTTGAACTGGTCATAGGTGTTCTTCGAATATTTCGGATGCTGCGGCTTCAGGATGTGCGCGGGACCAGGACAGAAGGTGCCGTAGGCCATGGCATACAGGTACTGCTTCGGGAAGGCGTCCTTGAAGGTCCATTCGACGGTGTAGTCGTCGATCTTCTTCAACGTCGTGCCGACGCCGAAGGTTTCCGGCGTGGCGCCGTTCAGCGGCGAGACGTTGGGATCGACGACCTCGTCGTCCCAGTAGAACATGACGTCGTCGGCATTGAACGGCACGCCGTCCGACCACTTCGCGCCTTCGATGAGGTGCATGGTCAGCTTGTGGCCATCGCTCGACCAATCCCAGCTCCTGGCCAGGTTCGGCAGCGGCTCGGTGTCCTTGGCCTCGACCTGGAACAGCGGGGCGGTGCGCGTCAGGCATTCGGAGAGGCCGATGTCGATGCCGCCCCAGCCTTGCGTCTGACCGGCGCCGTAGTTCCAGCCTTCCGGCCGCCCTCCGATGACGTGGCGCATCGTATCGCCATAGACGCCGATGCCGTCTTGCATATTGCCCGTCTTGAAGACCAGCGGCTCCTTCGGCAGCCTGTCTCTCACCGGCGGAAGCTTGCCGGTCTTGACGTATTTCTCGGTGACCCAGTCGGGCTCGTGATATTCGGGAAGCGCCTTGAACTCCAGAATGGAGTCGCGCGCGACATAATTGATCTTGCCTTCGGCGGGAAACGGTGTCGGCGCCGGCGGAACCGTCGGCTCGGAAGCGTATGCACTGAGTGCCGAGACCGAGACGCTCAGCGCCAGTCCGGCAGCAAGGCCGATATTGCGTAAATTCCTCACTGTCTCTCTCTCCCTCTTGTTGGTCCGGAGCGTTTGCACCCGCTCCGCCTCTCCTCGAATTCAAACGGCTTCGTGGCAGTGGATCCGCCTCCCATGGATCCACCATCACCGCATGAATTTCCAGCCGGCCCGTTTCAGCCGGCCCGTTTCAGCCGGCTTGCTTCAGCGCGGCTTTTTCGGCGCGCAATTCCTCGATCGAGCGAATGCTGCGCCGTGCGGCGCCCGCCCACTCGCGGGTCTTCACCTTGGATGTCGACAGCCGCTCCCTGGCGGCCGGAACCGCATGGGCGTATTGCGGCAGCCAGGCTGCCTGGGCGACGACCATTTCGTCGACCATCTGCCAGACCTCCTCCGGCGTCGAAACCGCGCCGACCAACGGGTCATGCAGCACGGCGAGCTTCAGAAGATCGATGTCGCCCGATATCGCGGCATGCACCGACATGCGCTGGACGTTGATCGAAGCGATGCAGGTGGCGGCGCAAGCCTCCGGCAACGTGATGCCGGCGGCCATGTTGATGCCGAAACGGTCGACGAAGCCCGGCGACTCGATGATGGCATCGTGCGGCAGGTTGGTGATCACCCCATTGTTCTTGACGTTGAAGTGGCCGCGATAGACGCGGTTGGTCTCCAGCGCCTCCAATATGTGGCTGGCATGCTCGTTGGAGCGTTTCTCGCGGTCGATCGGCTTGGACGCCGCTTCGAGGAACTGCGGATATTCCGTCTCGAACCAGTTGCGGGTTTCGGTGGAGTAGCGGAGATAGCCGCCGGTCTCGCCGTGAATCCAGTCGGACATATCGATCCAGCGCGTGATCTCGTCGGGACGTTTGCGGTACCAGGGCAGATATTCGGAAAGATGACCGTTGCTTTCGGTCGAATAGACGCCGAAGCGCTTCAGGACGTCGATGCGCAGCTTCTCCTGCCTGGAATAGACCGGATGCGCCTCGAAAGCGGCCACCAGTTCATCCTTGCCAATGGGGCGGCCGTTGAGGCGCAGATCGATGAACCAGGTCTGGTGGTTGATGCCGGAACAGACATAGTCGAGCTCCTGCGTGGACTTCGCGCCAAGCACCTCGGCGATCTGCTCGGCGCCGTGCTGGACGCCGTGACAGAGCCCGACAGTGTCGACCTTGCCGTATTCGATCGCCGCCCAGGTGTTCATCGCCATCGGGTTGGCGTAGTTCAGGAATTTGACGTTCGTCTCGGCGACCTCGCGTATGTCCTTGCAGAAATCCAGGATCACCGGAATGTTGCGCTGGCCATAGAGAATGCCGCCGGCACAGATCGTATCGCCGACGCACTGGTCGATGCCGTATTTCAAGGGAATGCGGATATCGTCGGCGTAGGCTTCGAGGCCGCCGACCCGCACGCAGCTGATGACGTAGCGAGCGCCTTCGAGCGCCTTGCGGCGGTCGGTGGTCGCCGTCACCGTGGTCGGCAACCTGTTTGCCTGGACGATCCTGTCGAGGATCGCCTTGATCATCTGAAGATTGTGCTCGCTGACGTCGGTCAGCGCGAATTCGATGTCCTTGAATTCGGGCACGCACAGGATGTCGGTGAACAATTTCTTGGTGAAGCCGACGCTGCCGGCACCGATGATAGCGATTTTGAAACTCATCAGCCGCACCTCATTCCATTTCGAATTGCAGGCAAGGAATGACAATGGGAGGCTCTAGCCACATGCCGCGACATGTATGCAGGACAAGCCGGAATCCGGCTCGCCAACCTCCCTGTCCGCTCCTTGACTGCGGATCTCTCTCGCTTTTCGATGGGGATTATGCGCTTATTCGCGAGCGCGACCAGAGAAGGATTATGCTTTCAGGGGTAATTTTGTGCTGCATGATTTGATAGAACACGGACAGTCCATGCGCACGATCTCGCTGCCGCGCGGCCGCCAGCGCCTGCACGCCATGCCGACGAGCACGGGCTACGAAGTGCGCGAGGACGAAATCTACGACTGGGACGGCCGCAAGCGCGGTCAGACACCGTTCACCGTGCTCCAGCACACGATCAGCGGGACTGGCCGGCTGCGCTACGAAAACCGCAACTACCGCTTGCAGAAGAACGACACATTGCTGGTGCTGGTGCCGCACAACCACCGTTACTGGCTGGCTGGAGATGAGCGCTGGGAATATTTCTGGATTTCGATGAACGGCGAGGAAGCGCTGCGCATCCACAAGTCGATCCTCAGCGTCTCGGGTCCTGTATTTCGGCTGCAGCCGGCGACAATCGATCATCTTGCCGATTGCAGCCTGCGCCTGATCAAAGGCGCCGCTTCGCCGGGTGCTGCTTCCGCGATAGCCTACGAGGCTGCGATGGCGCTCTATGACGATGTCTTCGGTTCCCATGCCTTCGCCGAAAAACTAAGCGCCATGCAGCCGGTCATCGATCACATCAACGCCAATCTCGACAAGCCGCTGCCGGTGGCGGACCTGGTCCAGATCAGCGGCCTCAGCCGAGCCCATTTCTCACGCTGTTTCGCCGAGAGCGAAGGCCTGCCTCCGGCCGAGTTCGTGCTGCAGCAGCGCCTGCAACGCGCGGCGAAGCTGCTGACCAAAGCGGATTTTTTGCCGGTGAAGGAGGTCGCCATCCTGTGCGGCTTCGAGGAAGCGAACTATTTTTCAAAGGTCTTCCGCCGCTGCTACGGCATCACACCGAGCCAATTCCGCACCACAGGCATGTACGCGAATTTGCGGACTCCGGCCAGGCGCGGCGTCAGGGCGTTCGATGACGAGACCTGACGCCGCCACGGTTAAACAGGCAGCCAACTAGGCAGCGCGCAGGCTGCCGCCGTCCAGCCATTCGAGATCGGCTTGCGAAAGCGTGATGTCGAGAGCGCGCAGGCTGTCGTCCAGTTCATCCAGCGTGCGTGGCCCGATCAGCGGGATGGAGGGGAAGGGCTGAGCGAGCACATAGGCCAGCGCAATATGGATCGGGCTCTTGCCCAGTCTCGCGGCAAGTTCGATCGCCCGGTCGCGGCGGCCGAAATTCCGCTCGGAGTACCAGACCCGCACCAGCTCCTCATTGTCTTGCTTGTCGCGACCCGCCCGATCGGTGAAGAAGCCGCGCCCTTGGCTCGACCAGGCGAAATTCGGCATCTTCCTGGATGTCAGCCAGGCCTTCCACGCATCCGTGGAGGACGTGACGCAGCCAGCCCAGATCGGCTCCAGCATTTCGGCCAGCGAGAAATTGTTGGACAGCGCACCGGGCTTTTGCTTGCCGGTGCGTTCGGCGTAGGCAATTGCCTCATCCATGCGTTCCATCGTCCAGTTCGAACCGCCGAACGGGCCGCGGATGCGGCCGGCCTTGACCTCGCGATCCATCGCATCGACGAATTCGCCGACCGGCACATCCGGATTGTCGCGGTGCATGAAGTAGACATCGACATGATCGGTCTGCAGGCGTTCGAGCGTCTGGTCGAGCTGCTTGCCGATCACATCAGGATAGCACAGCGGCGAGTGCGCGCCCTTGGCGATGACCACCGATTGCGCGCGCACGCCACGGTTTTTCAACCATTCGCCAAGCAGCTTCTCGGTATAGCCGCCGCCATAGACATAGCCGGTATCGAAGAGATTGCCGCCGGCCTCGAAAAAGGCATCGAGCAGGATCGAACCTGAGGAAAACGTACGGAAATCCTCGAAGCCGAGCGCCACCACCGATGCCGGTTTCGACAGGCCAGGAATGGTGCGCTTGGCGACCGCCGTGCCGCCGGACCGTAGCGGCCGGCCGGAGATGGTGTTGGTGCGCTGCTCGGCCTTCTCGATCCCGTATTCGAGGCCGGCTGCCGTCCGCCATTTGTCCAGCACACGCAAGGTGCCGAGGCTTTCCGCCCACGCCATGCCCGGCCAGGCGAATTCTTGGCCGCCGGCGCGGATCGCCTCGCCGGCTGCGTCGACCTCGAAGGAATAGACATGGCGCTTCTCGTCGACGCTGATGGTCTGGCGCGTACCATCGGAGGCGATGACGTCTATCCGGCCGAGACCGACATCGCGGTTGCCGCCGGCGAACCAGAAGTCCGGCACTTCGATGCGGCCCCTTGTGCCCAGGATGCGCAGCACATTGTCCTGGTTGAGCGAGATGCTGCAGGAGACTTCGGCGACAATGCCGCCGGGGAAATGCAGCAGCGCGGAGGCCCATTCGTCGACGCCGGACTGGCCCAGATGGGCGGTGCCGACCACCTTGTCTGGCTCGCTGAAGGGCTTTCCGACGGCCGCACCGGCAATCAGCCGGACCATCGAGACGGGATAGCCGCCGACATCGAGAATACCGCCGCCGGCGAGATCGTTGGCATAGAGCCGGTGCTGCGGCATGAAGCCCGGCATGGCGAAACCGAAGCTCGACTTGATCATCCTGATCTCGCCGATGACGCCGGACCTGATCAGCTCCACCAGCTTCTTGGTCTGCGGGTGCAACCGGTACATGAAGGCTTCGCCGAGGAATGTGCCGGCCTTGCGCGCAGCATGCATCATGGCGTCGGCCTCGAAGGCGGTCAGCGCCAGCGGCTTTTCGCACAGCACATGCTTTCCGGCCTCGGCCGCCTTGATCGCCCATTGCGCATGGCCTGGATGCGGTATCGAAATGTAGACGGCGTCGATGTCGGGGTCGGCGAGCAGCGCGTCGTAGCCGTCGAGGATACGGGCACCGGGAAAACGCTCGGCAAGCCCCGGCTTGGCGGGATTGCGTGCGCCGATGGCGACCAGCTTGCCGGTGTCCGAAGCGGCCACGCCACCGGCAAAGGACTGGGCGATGCTGCCCGGGCCGAGAATGCCCCAGCGAATGGGCGTGGTTGCGGTCATTGTCATTCTCCTTGAAGGCTGGAAAGGGCTGGCGGTCAGCGCAGCCGCAGTCCTTTTTCGTCGAACAGGTAGGATTTGCGGATGGAAACGGTGATCTCGGACGTGTCGGGGACCTTTGCCGCGTCGCGCTGGATCACCACGTCGTCACCGTTGGCCGTTCTGGCATAGAGGAAACTTGTGCCGCCCAGGTGCTCGATCACGTCGATGGCAACCACAAGGTCGGCGTCGCCTTCTCCGGCATTGCCGAAATGTTCGGGCCGCACACCGACAATGACCTTGCTGCCGATTTTTGGGCTGCCTATTTCGGGCGCAGTGCCAGTCAGCGGTAGCGTGATGCGGGTCTTCTCCTGGCCCGCCAGTTCGACCACGACGCCAGGTGCATCGTGCCCGACAACCCGGCCTTTGATGAAATTCATCTTCGGCGAGCCGACAAAGCCGGCGACGAACTGATTGTCGGGGTTGTCGTAGAGATCGAGTGGCCGGCCGATCTGCTCGATATGGCCGGCGCGCATCACGACGATCCTGTCGGCGAGCGTCATCGCCTCGGTCTGGTCGTGGGTGACATAGATCATTGTCGTGCCCAGTTCCTTATGGAGCCGGGAGATCTCGACGCGCATCTGGACGCGCAATTCGGCGTCGAGATTGGAGAGCGGCTCATCGAACAGAAACACCTGCGGTTCGCGTACGATGGCGCGGCCGATGGCGACGCGCTGGCGCTGGCCGCCTGAGAGTTTTTTCGGGCGCCTGTCCATCAATTCGCTGATGCGCAGGATCTCGGACGCCCGCTTCCCCCGCCGTTCGGTGTCGGCTTTTGGATTGCCGGTCATGCGCAGGCCGAAAGAGAGGTTCTGTTCGACGCTCATATGCGGATACAGCGCGTAGGACTGGAACACCATGGCGATGCCGCGGTCGGCCGCCTCGACATCATTGACCACCTTGCCGCCGATGGCGATTTCGCCGCCGCTGATGTCCTCGAGCCCGGCGATCATCCTGAGCAGCGTCGATTTTCCGCAGCCGGAGGGGCCGACGAAGACGACGAACTCGCCGTCCTTGATGTCCATGCTGGCGCCATGGACGACCTCGAAGACGCCGAAGCGCTTGACGACATTGGTGAGCGTGACCGTTGCCATGCTGCCCCTTACTTGACCGCGCCGGCGGCAATGCCGGCGATGAAATGGCGCTGCAGCAGCACGAAGACGACCAGCATCGGCACCGTCAGCATTACAGCGCCCGCCATGATGCCGCCCCATGACACCTTGGTGAGGCCGATCAGCGTGCCGAGCGCCACCGGCGCCGTCATCGAACCAGGCTGGCTGTTGATCAAAAGCGGCCACAGATAATTGTTCCAGGAGGCGAGGAACAGGATGATGGCGAGTGCGGCCAGCATCGGCCGCGCCAAAGGCAGCGCGACAAAGAGGAAGATGCGCCACTCCTTCACGCCCTCGACGCGCGCCGCATCGAAGAGGTCGTCCGGCATCATCGAAAAACTCTGCCGCATGAACAGCACGCCGAGCGAATTGAACAGCGGCGGAACGATCAGCGCCACCCAGGTGTTGGCGAGCTTGAAGTCGCGCGCCACCATGATGAACTGCGGGATCAGCACGACCGCATAGGGCAGCGTTATGGTGCCCAGTATGATGGCGACGACCGCGCCCTTGCCGAAGAACTGGTATCGGGCCAGCGCCCAGCCGGCCATCGACGTCAGCAGCACCGACAGGATGGTGTAGGTCACCGCCACCGAGACCGAAATGCCGATGGCGCCGACGAAGTTCGTGTCACGCTGCAGATTGTTGAAATTGTCGATGAAATTGCCGTGCGGCAAAAGCTCGATGCCGGGGCTGAAGATGCCGTTGTCGGGCATGGTCGAGAACACCACCATCATCCACAGCGGAAACAGCCAGATCAGCGCCAGCGGCGTCAGGAACAGATGCAGAGCGATGCTGCGTCCCAGCCTGGCGGAGGAGCGCGAACTCATTTCGGTTCCCTCGTCAGCCACAGCTGCGCCAGCGTGATGGCGATCGCCAGCCCGGCCATGGTGTAGGCGACGGCCGAGGCGTAGCCGAAGTTGAGCGACCGAAAGCCCTGGCGGTAAAGCAGCAGGCCAAGCGTCTCCGTGCCGCCGCCCGGCCCGCCGCGCTCGGTGATCAGGAAGGGCTCGGTGAACAGCTGCATGGTGCCGATGATCGACAGCACGAGACAGAACACGATGACCGGCTTCAGCAGCGGCAGGGTGATGTAGAAGAACTGCTTGAGCTTGCTGACGCGGTCGAGCGTCGCCGCCTCGTAGACGTCTTCGGGAATGGACTGCATGCCGGCGAGCAGGATGATGGCGTTGTAACCGGCCCAGCGCCAGGTCACCGCGATCATGATCAGCGCCATCGCCGGCGTGACGTTGGAGAACCAGTCGATCTTGGGCAGGCCGACGCTGTTCAGGAGCTTGTTGATGATGCCGAAATCGAGGTTGAACATCAGCCGGAACACCGCCGAATAGGCAACCTCGCCGACCACGACCGGGGCGAAGAAGGCGAAGCGGTAGAGGCCACGCGCCTTCAAGAGCGGCGAGTTCAAAAGCACCGCCATGACGAGCGCCAGCGAGATCATCACCGGCACCTGGATGACCAGGATGAGCAGCGTGTTCTTCAGGGCGTTGAAGAAGGCCGGATCGCCGATCAACCGGCCCCAGTTGAAGCTCGGCGCGAACCGCCACGGCACGGTGCGCGTTGCCTGGAAGGAGATCATGAAGGAGCTGATGATCGGCCACACCCAGAAGATCGCGAAGATCAGCAGATAGGGCGTGAGGAAGCGATAGGCCGTGGCGTTACGATTGCGCATCTTGCTCCTCCTTCTACCGCTTGTTGTTTCACGCCGTCGCCTGGGTCTTCCCTTCTCCCCTTGTGGGAGAAGGTGTCGCCGAAGGCGACGGATGAGGGGGTGTTCCAGAGAACGCAAACGTCTCACTCCGCTGGAGCACCCGTCATCCGTCTCGGCGCTATCGCGCCGATCCACCTTCTCCCACAAGGGGAGAAGGAGAAGCGGTGATCAAGATTTGACGGGCAGTCCGGTCGCCGCCGCGATCTGGCTTGCGGCATCGTCGAGCGCCGCCTTGGCGTCAGGATAGCCGCCGGCCAGATACTTGGTCTGCACGGCGCGGACGATGATTTCGGCGTCGCTCTGGAACTGCGTGCCGCGGCTCGGAACAACCTTCGGCAAGGTGCCGAGAATGTCCTTCCATACCGCCTGGCCGCCCCAGTAAGACAGGCCTTGTGCGACATAGGGATCGTCGAGTGCCGAGACCAGGGACGGTACCAGGCCGAACTCCTTCAGCATCGTGATCTGGCCTTCATTGGTTCCGAGCGTGTATTTCAGATAGGCGTAGGCAGCCTCCTTGTTCTTGGAAGCCGAGGTGATGGCCAGCGAGGACCCGCCGAGATTGGCGGCGCGCGGCCCGTCGGCGGTGAGGCTCGGCATCAGATAGACGCCCCATTTGCCGTTTTCGCCGGCAGATTCGGTGCGAATGGTGCCCTCATACCAGCCGCCATAGATCTGGGTGGCGACGGTGCCGGCGGTGTTGTTGGTGATCTTGGTGCCCCAGTCGGCCGACGAGATGATGCCGGCGTCCTTCATCTCCTTGACCTTGGTCATGGCATCGATG
>NZ_RZRR01000721.1:0-2955 GCF_003998555.1 Mesorhizobium sp. M7A.F.Ca.CA.002.09.1.1
CCGCAACCGGTGCGGTAGCCGGCGACGTCGTATATGTCCTTGACGGCCAGCCGCAGGCCGGCCAACGGGCCGAGCTGGGCATGTGCCACGGGCATCTGGCGAAGATCGAGAAAGGCGTTGAGAGGGCCGTGCGTGCCTGTCATCGTTCGATATCCGGATACGGTTGCCGCAACATTGTTCGACGCCAGAAATTTTACAACCTGCGATACGATTTTTATTGATTGTGAAAGTCTTCGCCCTTATATCGCGCTTGCCCAAAGTCGCACGTGCCTGTGGGTGTCCGCCGATCCTCGAATGGTGAGGGAAATCGGTAAGGTAACTGGAGCCAACCCCTCCAGTCGGTCTAGCGGCCAACCGCCAGCCCGAGGACACCTTGAAGCAACGACGGTGCGGGCCTTTCTGGTGTTCTGCCGGTTGTCCAAAAACCGGGGTTACTGAAGAGGCACACCTTCATTGCCGGCAGTGCGGACGGGTCTCCCATCCAAGCCAAGGCAGACAAAGCGAACCGAGGCCGGGCAAGGCCAAGGTTCACCGCCGCGAGACGGCGCTTCATGGTTCCGGGGTCTCCACCGGCTGGTTCCATGGATTTCCGTCCCGCCTTTGTCCACCGCGAGTTCGCGAGGCCGACAGCCCGCGTCCCGCAGCCTTATTGCGCGCCGAAAGGCGCTGATGGAGAGACCCCGATGGCCACCCAGCGCATCCTTGACTTCCTCGCCACCCGACGTCCGACCGGCCCCTGCCTCGTCGTCGACCTCGATGTCGTGCGCGACAATTTCCGCGCCTTCGAGAAGGCGCTGCCCGATTCCAGGATCTACTATGCGGTGAAAGCAAACCCGGCGCCGGAAATCCTGCGCCTGCTTGCTGCGATGGGCTCGTCCTTCGACACCGCTTCCGTTGCCGAAGTCGAGATGGCGATGGACGCTGGTGCACCGGCGGACCGCATCTCCTTCGGCAACACCATCAAGAAGGAGCGTGACATCGCACGCGCCTACCAGCTCGGCATCCGCCTGTTCGCCGTCGATTGCGTCGAAGAGGTCGAGAAGATCGCCCGCGTCGCGCCCGGTGCGCGCGTGTTCTGCCGCGTGCTGACCGATGGCGAGGGCGCCGAGTGGCCGCTGTCGCGCAAGTTCGGCTGCGTGCCGGCGATGGCCGTCGACGTGCTGCGCCATGCCAAGGGGCTCGGCCTCGACGCCTATGGCGTGTCGTTCCATGTCGGCTCGCAGCAGACCGACCTGACCGCCTGGGACCGCGCGCTGGCCGACGCCAAGGTGGTGTTCGCGACGCTCGCCGAGGAAGGCATCGTCTTGAAGATGGTCAATATGGGCGGTGGTTTCCCGACGCGCTATCTGCGTGACGTGCCGGCCGCCCAGGCCTATGGCCAGGCGATCTTCTCGGCGCTGCGCAAGCATTTCGGCAATGCCATTCCGGAGACCATCATCGAGCCGGGCCGTGGCATGGTCGGCAATGCCGGCGTCATCAAGTCGGAAGTCGTGCTGATCTCGAAGAAGGCCGCCAACGACAATGTGCGCTGGGTGTTCCTCGACATCGGCAAGTTCGGCGGCCTGGCCGAGACGATGGACGAGGCGATCCGCTACCCGATCGTCACCGCGCATGACGGCACGGAGACCGCACCTTGCGTGCTCGCCGGCCCGACCTGCGATTCGGCCGACGTGATGTACGAGAAGACGCCCTATCTGCTGCCTTTGTCGCTGACCATCGGCGACGAGGTGCTGATCGAAGGCACCGGCGCCTACACGACCACCTACTCGGCGGTCGCCTTCAACGGCTTCGAGCCTCTCCGATCCTACGTGATCTGACGGCGCTTGCTCAGCGCATTTTCGAACGGCGAACCGGACACAACTTCGCCTGAAAATGCGCTGAGAGAGCCGATCAGATCATCCCAGGTGGGCGACTTTCGTCCACCCGGGCTCGCCTGTGGAACAGATCTCCGCTCGCCAGGGATTACGGAAATGGAAATGCCAGTTGAAATTGGGGGCCACGCACCGGCCTTTGTGATGGTTGCCGAAACCGCCGCCGATGTTGCGGCGCGCGAGGCGTTGCTCGATCGGGCGATGGGGCCGAAGCGCAGGAAAAAGTCGTCGGAGAAGCTGCGGCGTGGCCGGCGGCCCTCGGAAGGCCTGGTCTTCGTCGCCCGCGATGGCTCGGGCGGCGTCGCCGGCACCGTGCGGCTGTGGGACGTCAGGCTGGGCGAGGGCGGTGCGGCTGCGCTGCTGCTTGGCCCGCTTGCCGTCGATCCGTCGCTCAAGAACGCCGGCATCGGCTCGGCCCTGATGCGCCATGCCATCGCCGAGGCGGCACGTCTTGGCCATGCCGCGATCCTTCTGGTCGGCGATGCGCCCTATTACGCGCGCTTCGGCTTCTCGGCCGAGAAGACCGGTTCGCTTGCCATGCCGGGACCCTATGAGCGGCACCGCCTGCTGGCGCTGGAACTGGTGGAAGGCGCGCTTGACGGCGTGCACGGCACGCTGAGGGCGGCCGGCCGCAAGCTGAAGGCGCAGGAATTGATATCGGCGGCCTGAGATACGAAGCCGCCAGCATTTCATGCAAAAACGCCGCCCGAAAAGGCGGCGTTTTTTCGCGATTGGTGGGCGCCACCTTGGGCGCCTGCATGCCTTCAGCCGATCAGCTGGCTGAGCGCCATGGCAACGGTCATGTCGCCTTCGACCTTTATCTTGCCGGTCATGAACGCCATTGTCGGGTTCAGGTCGCCAGCGATCAGCGAATCGAGATCGTCGAGCGAGAGCTTGATGGTGCAGTCGGTGGGTGCATCGGTGTTCGAGACGGTTGCGCCGTCGATGACGATGACGCCGTCGCTGCCGGTGTCGAATTTCACGGAACGATCGAACCCGCTGCTGGCCACGCGCGACTTGATCTTCTCGGCAATCTCCTGAACGCTCACGCTGTTCTCCTTGTCTGGTTGCATCTGTCTCGCAA
>NZ_RZRR01000722.1:0-1448 GCF_003998555.1 Mesorhizobium sp. M7A.F.Ca.CA.002.09.1.1
CATTGATGGCAGTCACGGAAATCACCAGCGGATCGTACGGATCGGTCTCGCGCGAAACGATCTTCTGCAATTCGCTCACCAGGGAGCAAGCCACGGCCAACGCATCGACGCCTTCATGCGGTTTTGCCGCGTGTGCCGCCGAGCCGATGACGGCCACATCGAACGTGTCACAGGCCAGAGTGTAGGGACCGGAGCCGACGGCGATCTTGCCGGTCGGTGTGTACGGATCGACGTGGACGCAGATGGCGGCGTCGATGTCGTCGAGAAGCCCCTCTTCCACCACCCGCTTGCCGCCCGACGGTTCGTCCTCCTCCGCCGGCTGGAAGATCAGGCGAACGGTACCGCCAAAACTGTCCCGCGACTGGTGAAGATGCGCGGCCACCGCGAAAGCCATCGATGCATGGGCGTCGTGACCGCAGGCATGCATCACACCTGGATTCGTCGATGCATAATCGACGCCGGACTCCTCCTCGATCGGCAAGGCATCGATGTCGGCGCGAATGGCGATCTTTCGATTTGACGGCCTGCCGGCGCCGACAATATCGACGGCAAGGCCAAAGCCGGCGACGTCGCGAATGTCGACGATTCCCTGATCCACCAGCATCTGCCTGAGGTAACGCTGCGTGCCGGCCTCCTGGTTCGAAAGCTCGGGATTGCGGTGCAGATGGCGACGGACCTCGATCATCCGGTCGAGAATTCCGGCGTCGATATCGGTCGTCACGGTTTTCGCAACACCACCCGCCGTGGCCGAACCCTCAGGATTTGACATGGATCTCTCGCGGGAACTTCGTCAGGGTCTCGTGGCCGGTTTCGGTGACCAGGATGGTCTCGCTGACCTCGATGCCCCAGCCGTCCATCCACATGCCAAGGATGGAATGAACGACGTTGCCCGGTTCAAGCACCGTCTTGTCGCCCGGCCTGAGGCTGATCGTGTGTTCGCCCCAATCCGGCGGATAGGCGACGCCGATGGAGTAGCCGATGCGCGATTCCTTCTTCAGTCCGTAGCGCTGGATGACCTTGCGCCAGGCAGCTTCGACCGCTTCGGCAGTCGTTCCCGGCCTGACCGCGTTGAGCACCGCGTCCATGCCCTCGATCACCGCTTTGGCGGTATCCGAGACATTTGTCGGCGTCTTGCCAAGCTGCATGGTCCTGGCGAGGCCGGCGGCATAGCGGCGGCAAACGCCGGCAAGTTCCAGCGCAATCGTCTCGTTTTCTCCAAACCGCCTGTCGCTCCACATGATGTGCGGCGCCGAGGCATTCTCGCCACCGAGGATTGTCGGCGGAAGCGCTGTGATGTCGCCGGCAAAATCCGGGCTGCCCGCGATCTGCGCCGCCTGGATGGCGGCGATGGCGTCGCATTCGCGAACGCCCGGCGCGATCACCTCGAAGGCTCGCGTGACGGCAGCTTCGGCGAGCGTCGATGCCTTGCGCAAATAGGCGATCTCCGG
>NZ_RZRR01000722.1:1458-2952 GCF_003998555.1 Mesorhizobium sp. M7A.F.Ca.CA.002.09.1.1
GCGCCGATTTGACCGCCCGGATCCAGTTCACCAGCAGGTCGGCATCGTGCCATTTTGCATTGGGAAGTCCGGCGACAAGCCGGGCGTGCGCCTTGGGGGAGAAATAATAGGCTTCGAGTTCGATGCCGATATGGCGACTCCCCCAGCTCTTGGCGACAATCCAGTTCGCAATCCAGTCCATGGGATGGCGATCGCCTCGCTGGACATGGTCTTCCGGAAAGCCGACCACGTTTTCCGGTTTCATCCAGGCTGTCAGAAGACCGCCGGCCGCATCCATGGCGCGCCCGATCCAGACCGGCTCGACCTCCTCGATTGGAACCAGCACCATTTGCGGCGTGTAGAACGACCAGCCGTCATAACCGGTGATGTAATGCTGGTTGGCAACGTCGTTGACGACAAGAAGCTCGAGACCGCGCTTGGCCATCTCGGTGCGGATCTTGCGAAGCCGCTGTCGGTACTCGTCGCGGGCAAACGGCAATTCGATCATCTTTGCTCCTGCTTTGTCATCAACGGTCGCGGGTTCGCTCACCATTGAAGAGGTTTCGCCATGGCGGCAATCGGCCAGGGCGGCGTGTGGGCAGGTCCTGAATCGGGTACGTCCATACCCGGCCTTCCCAAGATTTGTGTTTCATTATCATTTATTTTTGAATTCCATTTGACTGAATAAATAAGCGGTGCCAAGCTATCCTCTCCTAAGGGGCGCAAGGCATGGCACTGCGGGGGACCAATCAGGAGTTCGGGCGGCCATACAACCGGCGCATCGTGCTTGAGTCCATCCGCCTGCACGGGCCGATCGCGCGCGGCGAGATCGCCCGGCGCGTCGGCCTCACCGTCCAGACGGTATCGACCATCGTTCGCGAACTGGAAGATCAGGACTACATCCTGTCGCTGCGCGAAGAGCCGAGGGGGCGCGGCCTGCCGCCGGCGACGCTCCGGATCAACCCCGAGGGCGGCTATGCCGTGGGTATCCACATCACTCCGCTTGGTATCAGCGCCGCCTTGATCAATCTGAGCGGCGACGTGATCGAGAGCATCTACCGCGAAGCGCCGAACGCGACGCCGGACCGCGCCTTCGAGTTGATCGGGGCGATGGTGGTGGAATTGACCCGGCTGCGGGCTGGCGGACGGGTGCTGGGGGTCGGCATGGCCCTGCCCGGCCCATTCGACGTGGAGTCCATGAGTTTCGTGGGGCCAACCACCATGACCGGCTGGAAGGATGTCGCGCTGCGCGAACGGCTGGCGGCCTCCACCGGATTGCCGGCCTTCTTTGAAACCGATATGGCCGCGGCCGCCATGGGCGAGCGCCTTTATGGCCTCGGCGCCCAGTTTTCCGAATATTACTATCTCTATTTCGGCGTCGGCCTTGGCGGCGTCATGGTTCATGACGGCAGCGCCTTGCGCGGCGCCTGGGGAAATGCCGGCGAGATCGGACACATTCCCGTCATTCCCGGCGGCGAGGCCTGCCCGTGCGGCAACAGCGGCTGCCTCGAAAGA
>NZ_RZRR01000723.1:0-2945 GCF_003998555.1 Mesorhizobium sp. M7A.F.Ca.CA.002.09.1.1
GGCCCATTCTTGTCGCCATGCCCGGCATCGCGAAGGATGCAGCATGGACGGGCGGTGCGGCGCTGTGAGCCGGCCTGCTTTTGGCGGACCAGCCAAGGCCCGATAGCCATTCGAGATAGTAGGCGAGCGCGAACTGCATGACGATGCCGGCCGATATCAACAGGCTGTCATAGGCAAATCCGCCCGGATTGATCAGCTTCAGCACCTGCGCCGCCATTGCAAGCACCGTGCCGGCAATGAAAACCGGCAGCGATCGTTTGCCCAATATGGCAAGCGGATGATCGCGCCCGGTGCGAAACAGATTCGAGATCGCCGGGAATGCCACGATCAGGTAGCTCACTGCGAGTATATGCAGGAGCCTCGGCAGCGACAGGAACGTCTTGTCGAAACCGGTCAGCACCGGAGGCAGGCCAAACCAGGAGATATGCCCCCAGAGCGGGCTGTGCACCCAGACCAGGGCCACAACGGTGTAGGCCAAGGCCGCCCCAACCAGCCAGCGATTGACCGGGATGGTGCCGCCGCGACGCACATGCAGCGTGCCCGCCAGGCCGATGTTGAAAAGGAACTGCCACGACAGCGGGTTGAGAAACCAGAAGCCGGGCTCGGGGTAGTTGGGCGGAGCAATCTGATAAATCCCCGCGACCAGCCACAGGGCGCCGGATGCCACCAGTGCCAGGACCGGCCGATAGCTGACAATGAGCAGGAACAGCGGCGCCAGCAAGAGCAGCACCGCATAGACGGGCAGGATGTTGTTGTACCCAAGTTGGTGGCCGAGCGTCACGATGCCGATCAGCACCTGCGGCGTATTCTTGATCAACGGCTCGATGTTGATCATCGTCAAAAGCTCCGGCCGCCTGGCAAACACTGCCGCAGCGCAGAAAATGGCCATCACCACCATGGTGGTGACGATGTGGGTGGCATAAAGCACACCGGCGCGGCGCAACATCTTCAAAGTTGCCAGCAGCCGGTTTCCAGGCTGGAATTTCTTGCCGTAGGCGAGCGCGACCGAGATTCCCGAGATCAGCACGAAGACCTCCGCCGCATCCGAAAAGCCGAAATTCTTGTATGTCAGATACTCGAAGGCGGTACCCGGCACATGGTCGACATAGATGGTCAACAAGGCGAGAGCACGGATCACATCGATGCGCGTGTCGCGCTCAGTGCGGTCCGGGACACGCGCCTCGCGGTCCGGGACACGCGCCTCGCGGTCTGGGACACGCGCATCGCGGTCCGGGGAAATCTGGGTGGTCATCGACAAAAAGGCCTCAAAGCTGGTTGTTCATACCGGCAATGCGACCCCCGGCGCACCGCTTCGATTCCTCCCGAAGGATGTTATCGGCGGAGAAACGGACTGTAATGCGCCCGGTTCAATCAACTTTCGCGGGGCTTGAAAATATTGCGTTTTGAAGCCGGCAAATTGAGCGAAAAGTCATATAATCAAGAGGATGGTCGATGATCGACGAGACCTCACAAGATGGTGCGTTGCGGCGTGATCTCGCCTTCCACTACCGGCTTTACGGCGCGGCGGATTCAACGGGCGACTGCTTCTTCCTGCTGCATGGGTCGGGTGTCGACGAGACGACATTGGTGCCGCTGGCGCGAGAGATCGCACCGCGTGCCACGCTCGTCGCGGTGCGTGGCCGCGTTGTCCAGGAGGATGGTTTCCGCTGGTTCGCGCGGATCACGCCGACGCGCTTCGAACAGGCGAGCATCCGCACCGAAACCGAGGCCTTTGCGGGCTTCGTCGCTGACGCGGCCACACGCCATCATCTCGACCTCTCGCGCACAATTTTCCTCGGCTATTCGAACGGCGCCAATCTGGTTTCGAGCCTGATGCTGCTGCATCCGGGCCTTGTCGAACGCGCCGCGCTGCTGCGACCGATGCCGGTGCTCGATGATGTGCCGGCGACGGAGCTGTCAAAGGTGCGGGTGCTGATGATCGCCGGCGCCGCCGACCTCACCTATGCGCCTTTCGCCCCTGCTCTGGTGACATTGCTCAGTCGGCATGGCGCCGAGATCGACGCCAGGATTGTCTCATCAGGTCATGAATTCGGCAGCGCCGACGCGGCAATCGTCAGGCAATGGCTGGCGGGACCGGCGGCGGTGGCGCAGGCAGGCTGACAGGCTCGCCGCCACGACCAGCCGGCCTACCCTCTTCCCATCCGGTTCCAGGCATCCAGCCCAGCGATCTTGTAGGCTTCGGCGAGCGTTGGATAGTTGAAGGTGTTGTTGACGAAGAAGTCGACGGTGCCGCCGAGATTGATCACCGCCTGGCCGATGTGGATGAGCTCGGTGGCGCCCTCGCCGATGATGTGCGCGCCGAGCAGACGGCGCGTTTCGATCGAAAACAGCAGCTTCAGGAAGCCGGTGTTGACACCCATGATGTGGCCGCGCGAGGTCTCGCGAAAACGCGCCACGCCGACCTCGTAGGCCGCACCGCTCTCACGCACCTGTTCTTCGGACTGGCCGACCGTCGAGATTTCCGGCACCGCATAGATGCCATAGGGGAAAGTTTCCGGCGGCGGCGGCAAGGGCACTCCAAAGGCATGGCAGGCGGCCACCCTGCCCTGCTCCATCGAAGTCGAGGCCAGGCTCGGAAAGCCGATGACGTCGCCGGCGGCATAGATGTTGGGCACGCTGGTCTGGAAGGATTGCGGATCGACCTTGATGCGCCCTCTGGAGTCGGCGTCGATGCCGACGACATCCAGGCCCAGGCTGCCGACATTGCCGGTGCGGCCGGCGGCGTAGAGCACAACCTCGGAACGGATGGTGCGGCCATCGGCCAGTTCCACTTCGGCGGCGTCCGGCTTGGAGCGGATCTCCTTCACCGCGCTGCCCAGCCGGATGGTCATGCCGCGATCGCGCATCTGGTGGATGAAATCGTCGACGATCTCGCGGTCGACGAAATCGAGGATGGAGTTGCGCGGCTCGACCAAGGTTACCGG
>NZ_RZRR01000724.1:0-2945 GCF_003998555.1 Mesorhizobium sp. M7A.F.Ca.CA.002.09.1.1
GTGCATCTGGTCGAAGAATTCGGTGTCCTCGCCGCCGGTCTGGCCACGCGCCAGGCTGAAGCGGCGGCCGCGCAGGCTGTCCGAGCCCATCCGCAGCAGAACGTTGCAGGTGTAGCCGGTCTGGATCTCGCCGCGCACCCAGACGGGCAAGGTCGAATGGAAATCGCCGCGCCGCATCCAGTCCGGCGCGTCCGGGCGATAGCGCGCCCTGACCGGGCCGAGCACGGCGGCGGCACCGCTTTGCTGCGCCATCGCGGCCAGTTCGGCAAGCCATGGCGTCGTGGCCGTCTCGTCGTCGTCGATGAAGGCGACGAAATCCGCGGTGCTCGCATCGAGGCAGGCGTTGCGGGCGATCGAGATGTTGCGCGCCGGGGCGTGCTGATAGTGGATCGGCACCGTCAATTCCCGCGACAGCGCCGCCACCAGGTCACGGGCCGATGGGGTGTCGTCATTGTCGGCGACGACGATGCGGACATCGAATCCCACCGGCATCTCCATGGCGTCGAGCGAGCGCAGCGTGTCGGCCAGTTCCGGCCGGCGGAACGTGCAGACGCCGATGTCGATGCTGCGGTTCTTTGCCGACACCGCCATCAGGCCACTCCTCGTCGCGAGCCGAGGCCGAGAAGCTGCAGCCAGAAGCCGACCGACCAGCCAAGATGCATGACCATGGCCGAGACACCGGCCAGCGCAACGTCGGCCTTGCGCTGGCGGATAGCCGTCACCAGCCCGTAGCCCAGGCACACCGACGCCCACAGCAGCAGCGGCACCGCCGCCAGCCAGTGCACGAAAGAGAAGGCCGCCAGCAGCACCACCGGGAACACCAGCAGCGGCACCATCTGCCTCACCTTCGGGATGACGCGATGCTTCAGCACATTCTTGGCACGCCCGCGACCGTAGCCGAGATACTGGAAATAGAGGCCTGAGAGCGAGCCGCGCGGGTAGTAGACCATCTGCGTCTTGCCGCTCATCCAGATCTTGTAGCCGGCCTTGCGCAGGCGATAATCGAGCTCGGCGTCCTCGTTGTGGCTGAACGTTTCGTCATAGCCGCCGACGGCGCCGAACGCCGATATCCGCATCAGTGCATGATGGCCGTGATCGATCCACTGTCCCTGCGAAAGATGCCTATGCTTCGAGCCGCCGGTGCCGAGCTTGGAGTTCTGCGCCGCGGCCGCTGCTTTCTGCACGGCACCGCTGCCGCTGGTCAGCATCGAAACGACAACCGAATCCGCTGATGTAGCCAGCGCTTCCTCGACCAGCCGGTCGCAATAATCGTCGGGATAACCGCCATGCGCATCGATGCGGATGAGATAGTCGGCACCATCGCCGAAGGTACCGACGGCGAGATTGATCGCCGCGCTCTGGATGCGCCGCTTGTTGTGGAGCAGGATAACCCGCGGGTCCCTGGCAATGACTTCGTCTACGATGGAAAGCGTGCCGTCGGTGCTGCCGCCGTCGACGACGATGATCCGGGCGCCAAGCCTGGCGGCCGCGGGCCGCAATTGATCGAGCAGCGCACCGATATGGGCGGCTTCGTTCAGGCATGGGATAACGATCAGGCTGGATGAGGGTTTTTCCGTCTGCGTCATCAACCTCTGTCCATCTTGCCTCTGTCCATCCCCTGCCATCCTATGCCAATGCCTCGGCGGCAAACGAACCGGGCACGGCGGTCAGGCTGCGCAGCCGCTCGACAAGCGCACGGCAATCGCTGCGATCGTAGCTCCAGGTCCTCGGGTTGCGCGCCAGAACACGCCCCTTCAGCCTGGCGAAGCGATGCTCCTCCATCTTGCCTAGCGCGGCTTCGAGCGCTTCGGGCGACGCCTGCGGCAACAGCACGCCGATATCCTGCTGCTTGAGGAACCGCCCGGTCTCGGTATTGCCCATCGAGATCGGCACCGCGCCGAAACGGCAACCCTCATAGAGCCGGTTGGGCAGAAGCCATTCGGAGTTCTGCCCCGCTTCGAAGAAATCGATCGCCCAGGAAAAATGGACATCGTTGTAGATCGCCGCCATGTCTTCCGGATTGCGGTAGGGCCCGAGAAACGACAGCCATGGCTCGGCCTCGACAAAGCCGTGAAAGTCAGGGAATTCCGACAAAGCCGGACGGCCGCGCAGCACGATCTCGAAGCGGCCCTCCGTGCGGCGGGAGAAATCAGCCAGCAGCTCGAGCGAGCGGCGGCAGCGCAGCGCGCCGAACCAGCCGATCCGCCATGGCGGGCCGACCGGGCTCTCATCGGCCTCGGCAGCGCCGGGCACAATCGTCGCGGCCTCGAAATATTTGTTTTCGACCAGCTCGATGGGTGCCGCGACCTGGCCGAACGGCTTGAAATAATTGGCGATGAAGGCAGGCGAACTGGTCACCAGCAGCTTCACATCCCTGGCCAGAAATCGTTCGGTGGCACGCAGCGCCTTGCCCAGGACATCGTTGCGCAGCACAAGCCGATGAATGTCGAGGCACTCGTATACGATCGGAACCGATGCACCGAAGGCTGACCTGGCGCGGCGGGCAAGCGCCAGCATTTCCAGGTTGCGCGCGACGATGACATCCGGCTTTGGCATTCCGCCCAGCTTCGAGCCTATCGAAACGGCTGCTTTGGCTACGGCCGCTAGGCGTTGGCCGAATCGCCCGTCACGCGTCCCGCCGAGGTCGATCGGGCGCAGTCCCTCGATATCCGCAATCGGATTCGCGGTGCGACGGAATCCGGCCAAGGTGACCTGGGCCCCACCTGCCCTGAGCATCGTGATCCGCCGGCGCACCGCCGGGTCGGAAACGTCGTGCACTAGGTACAAGACATGCAGCATAAAAACTCGACCGCTGTTGGCCCACCCGAGGGAATGCTAGTACAGGTCTTGCTGCATCGCAACATTTTTGGTGCGGCGGTCCACGTTTTCTGTTGCACTGCAAAATTATTGCCGTAGTTTGTGGTCGGCGGCGGTCGTGGATTTTC
>NZ_RZRR01000725.1:0-2944 GCF_003998555.1 Mesorhizobium sp. M7A.F.Ca.CA.002.09.1.1
ATGTCGCCGCGATGCGCCTCGATGAAACGCAGGACCTCGGCCTTGTCGTCGGCCGAGATCCAGCGGCACACGGAAAAGCGCGGCATCTCGAATTCGACCGGCAGAGTGTATTCGAAGTTCAGCCGTTCCTTCAGGACGTCGAGTTGCAGCGCGCCGACGACACCGACGATGGCCGGTGAGCCGTCCTCGGGCGAAAACAGCTGCACGACGCCCTCCTCTGCCATCTGGTGCAGCGCTTCCTTCAGCTTTTTGGCCTTCATCGCGTCGCCGAGGCGGACACGGCGCAGGATTTCCGGGGCGAAATTCGGAACGCCGCGGAACAGGATTTCCTCGCCCTCGGTCAGCGTATCGCCAATACGCAGCGTGCCGTGGTTGGGAATGCCGACGACGTCGCCGGCAAAGGCCTCGTCGGCGGTGACGCGTGTGCGGGCAAAGAAGAACTGCGGCGCCGACAGCGACATCGGTTTTCCCGTGCGTACCAGCTTGGCCTTCATGCCGCGCTCGAGCTTGCCCGAACAGACGCGGACGAAGGCTATGCGGTCGCGGTGGTTGGGATCCATGTTGGCCTGGATCTTGAAGACGAAGGACGTCATCTTCTCTTCGGTCGCCTCGACCTTGCGGGTGTCGGCCTCTTGAGCACGCGGCGGCGGTCCAAAAGCGCCGAGCGCCTCGATCAGGTCGCGCACGCCATAATTGCGCAGCGCCGAGCCGAAATAGACCGGCGTCAGGTGACCCTCGCGGAAGGCTTCTATATCAAGGGGTCTGCATGCTTCCCGCGCCAGCTCCAGCTCCTCGATGAAGGCCTCGCGCTCGTTCTCCGGCAAAAGGCCGGCGACGCGGTTGGAATCGGGACCGTTGACCGGCGTGCGCTCCTTCTCGTCGTCGCCCCTGCGCACGGCGTTCAGCGCCAGATGGTAGGTGCCGGAAAAATTCTTGCCCCGGCCGATCGGCCAGGTGATCGGCGCCGTATCCAGCGCCAGCTTCTGCTCGATCTCATCCAGAATCTCGAACGGATCGCGGCTTTCGCGATCCATCTTGTTGACGAAGGTGATGATCGGGATGTCGCGTAGCCGGCAGACTTCGAAAAGCTTCAGCGTGCGCGGCTCGATGCCCTTGGCGGCATCGATGACCATGACGGCCGAGTCGACCGCCGATAGCGTGCGATAGGTGTCGTCTGCGAAATCCTCGTGGCCGGGCGTGTCGAGCAGGTTGAAGACATTGTCTTCATACTCGAAGGTCATCACCGAAGTGACGACCGAAATGCCGCGCTCACGCTCGATCTTCATCCAGTCCGACCGCGTCTGGATCTTGTCCTTCTTGGCCTTGACCTCGCCGGCAAGCTGGATGGCGCCGCCGAACAGCAGCAGCTTTTCGGTGAGCGTGGTCTTGCCGGCGTCCGGGTGCGCGATGATCGCGAAGGTGCGGCGGCGCGCCACTTCTTCTTCTATTGCTTCGGGCATTCTCTGGGATTTCCGTGTGACAGGCCGGGCTTCTAGCAGCGCAGTGCGGGCCTGTCGACCGGTCCGGCGGCAGGGAAGCCGCCGGAAGCCATGGCTTGCTTCAGGCCAATTCGGCCGTGCGGCTCGCCTGAAAGACCTCGGGGAGCCAGCCGGCAATGGTGCCGCCTATCGCGTCGGCATGGTCTTCCTGCAGATAGTGCGCACCGGGTCCGAGATTGATGAACCGGCAGTTCTTCAGCCCGGCGGCGAATTCGCGTGCGGCCTGCGGCGCAATCAGCGCGCCGGGATCGCCCGCAAACAGCAGTTTCGGATAGGTGGAGAGCCGAAGTGCGCGATGATCATGTTCGCTGATGGCGGCAACGTCGGCGGGCTGGCCCTCGATCGGCAATTCCCGAGGCAGGCGCAACACCGGCTTTCGCGATTGCGGTGTCGGGAACGGCGCCCGGTAGACGGTCATCTCCTCATCGCTCAGTGTACGCAGCACCGAGGCCGGCAACACTTTTTCGACGAAGACATTGTCTTCCAGGACCAGCTTCTCGCCGACACCCGGCGTGCGCAGCGCCTTGAACATTTCGCGGGCTTGCGGGCGCTGATGAAAATCCTCCCAGCGCTCGAAGGGTCGGATGAATTCCATGAAGGCAAGGCCGAGCACGCGTTGCGGTCGCCGCGCCGCGAGATGGAAAGCCAGGGCCGTGCCCCAGTCCTGCGCGACCAACACCACTTCCTGGATGTCGAGCACGTCCAGGAAGGCGTCGAGATAGCGGACGTGATCGAAGAAGCGATAATCGATATCGGGCTTGCCGGATTGGCCGTAGCCGATCAGGTCGGGCGCGATGCAGCGACCGAGCGGCGCGACATACGGGATGATGTTGCGCCAGATGTGGGATGAGGTCGGATTGCCATGCAGGAACAGAACGGTGGGGCCGGACGCTCCCGTCTCGACATAGGACATGGTCGAATCGAGCACGGCGATCTGCGAGCGTCTCGGTGCAGCGACGCCAGCTTGAGAAATGTTGGCTTTCGAACTCATGGGGTCGGCTCCTTTGCAAAAACTGTGCTGAAGATGATTTTCTTGAACCGCTCGAGCGGCGCGGGGCTACGTTCAACCTTCATGCGCAGCATGGCGCCCTGCCAAGACGACAGCAGGAAGTCGGCAAGGTCCTCGGCCTCGAAGGTCTTGGAGATGTCGCCGGCTGCCTGGCCTTCGGCGATGCAGGCGGCGAAGGGCTGGCGCCAGCGTTCGAAGATGTCGACGAGTTGCAGGCGCAGCGGCTCGCTGTGGACCGCGGTCTCGAGGCTGAGATTGCCTATCATGCAGCCGCGTGCCCAATCATGCGCCTCAAGCTTCGAGGTGATGACATCGACGTAGCGCCTCAGCCGGCCGATGGGCGGCGTGCCGTCCTGCGCCAAGGCTTTCTCGACCAACTTGCCGACATAGGCGAAATAGCGGTCCAGCACCTCCCCGGCAAACTCCTCCTTGGAGG
>NZ_RZRR01000726.1:0-2932 GCF_003998555.1 Mesorhizobium sp. M7A.F.Ca.CA.002.09.1.1
CGCAAATTGTCCTTTGCCGGCCACGTGGCGGTCAATGTCGTGCTGGACGACAAATATGAGCTTGCCGGCGACCCCGATCTGGTCGCCATCGGCGTCGCCGAGGCCGATGGCCGTGGCGAGTCGCTGGAAGATCTGATGATCGATGCGGCAATCGGCGCGGTGGACTCGATCCCCCGTCAGCGCCGAAAAGACCTCGACCTGGTGCAGGAAGCAGTGCGGCGCGCCGTGCGCGGCGCCGCCAACGAAGCCTGGGGCAAGAAGCCGCTGGTGACGGTGTTCGTCACTCGCTGAGGGGAGTGGGGCAGTAAGGGAGTAGGGCAGTAGGGATTTCGATACGAGGCAGGTCAGCTTTTCCCCTATTGCCATACTGCCCTATTGCCATACTGCCCTGAGGAAAACCTATGCTCGGACGTCTGAACCATGTCGCGCTTGCCGTGCCGGATCTGGCTGCTGCCGTAGCGGCCTACCGCAACACGCTCGGCGCGGAGGTTACGGCGCCGCAGGCACTGCCGGAGCACGGGGTGACGGTGGTGTTCGTCAATGTCGGCAACACCAAGGTCGAACTTCTGGAGCCTTTGGGCGAGGGATCGCCGATCGCCGCCTTCCTGGAGAAGAACCCCTCCGGCGGCATGCATCACCTTTGCTATGAGGTCGACGACATCCTGGCCGCGCGCGATCAGCTCAAGGCCGCCGGCGCCCGCGTGCTGGGCGACGGCAATCCGAAGATCGGCGCGCACGGCAAGCCGGTGCTGTTCCTGCATCCGAAGGATTTCTTCGGCACGCTGATCGAACTGGAGCAATCATGAGCTGGGTTTCGTTCACCGCCCTGTTTTTCGCGACCTGGTGGGTGGTGCTGTTCGCCGTGCTGCCGTTCAGCGTGAGGACGCAGGACGACGATCACGACGTGACGCTCGGCACGGTTCCGAGCGCGCCGCGTGGGCCTCACATGCTACGCGCCGTGATCCGCACCACCATCGCCACCGCGATCCTGATGGGCATTTTCTATGGCCTGACGCATGGGCTGGGATACAGCCTCAACGACATCCCGCACATCGTGCCGGAATTCAGCCAGACGCCGGCTAAATAGACTGTCCAGCGACGGCGTTTTCATATGTCGGACCGGGCGGGTTTCGGCGGGGAACGTCGTGCCGTTTTGCGGCCTGACGAGCGCTGACGCTGGGTAAGGTGGTTTGGCAACGCGTTGCGCTAAGCAGATGATTGCACAAAAAAAATGCAAGGCACGAGGCCTTGCAATTTAAACGCGTCCGATCTGTTTCCGGTTTCCGGCGGCAGCGAGTAACCGCGCCTAGATCGCATCCTCCCAAGACTTTGACCGCGTAGGAGAGCAGATTTTTTTCTGCCCTCTCGGTTATCGAGGTACATTAGCCTAAGGCGAATGAAAATGTCACGAAGAATTTTGCCTTGAAACGGGCATTCTCGTGCTGCACTGCACAATAGTGTGGCAGGCGTTGCTTGGCGAACGATCACCAAGACGCGCACAGTGACCGGGAGGCCTTGCAGCGCCATGGGTCTTCTGGACGGGCGAACGGCGGTGCGACGCTTCTGATCCCGGCTACCCATGTTTTTTGGAAATCGATTCCGCTTTTCGGGCCGAAGCGTCCGGGTTCCCATTCCGCCTTGAAATGGCTATGAAGCCGGGTCAAGCAAGCCAAAGTCGCGCCGATTCTGACGCGACCCTCCTCACTCACGGACCTGCCCATGCGTTTGTCGCGCTATTTCCTGCCGATCCTCAAAGAAAATCCGCGCGAGGCCGAGATCGTCTCGCACCGGCTGATGCTGCGCGCCGGCATGATCCGCCAGCAGGGGCAGGGCAGTTTCTCGTGGCTGCCGCTCGGCAAGCGGGTGCTGGACAAGGTATGCCGCATCATCCGCGAGGAGCAGGATCGCGCCGGTGCGCTGGAAATCCTGATGCCGACCATCCAGTCGGCCGATCTGTGGCGCGAAAGCGGCCGCTATGACGACTACGGCAAGGAGATGCTGCGCATCAAGGACCGGCAGGACCGCGACATGCTCTACGGCCCCACCAATGAGGAAGTGGTCACCGAGATCGTCCGCGCCTATGTGAAGTCCTACAAGGACCTGCCGCTCAATCTCTACCACATCCAGTGGAAGTTCCGCGACGAAGTGCGGCCGCGCTTCGGCGTCATGCGGTCGCGCGAGTTCCTGATGAAGGACGCCTATTCCTTCGACCTCGACTTCGAAGGCGCCAAGGCGGCCTACAACAGGATGTTCGTGTCCTATCTCCGGACTTTTACGCGCATGGGGCTGCAGGCTATACCGATGCGGGCCGACACCGGGCCGATCGGCGGCGATCTCAGCCATGAATTCATCATCCTGGCCGACACCGGCGAGAGCCAGGTCTACTGCCACCGCGACTATCTTGCGCTCGATGTGCCCGGCGCCAACACCGATTTTGCCAACGACACCGAGATCGCCGACATCGTCAAAACATGGACGACGCCCTACGCCGCCACCGACGAGATGCATGACGAGGCGGCGTGGGAGAAGATCGGCGAGAGCGACAAGGTTTCGGCGCGCGGCATCGAGGTCGGCCACATCTTCCATTTCGGCGACAAATATTCCAAGCCCATGGGCGCCAAGGTGACCGGACCCGACGGCAAGGATCATTTCGTCTCCGGCGGCTCCTACGGCATCGGTCCGTCGCGGCTGGTCGCGGCGATCATCGAAGCCAGCCATGACGACAACGGCATCATCTGGCCGGACGCGGTGGCGCCGTTCGACATCGGACTGATCAACATGAAGGCGGGCGACGCCGAGTGCGACGGCGTCTGCGACGAACTGCATGCCGCTTTCGTCGCCGCCGGCAAGGACGTGCTCTACGACGACACCGACCAGCGGCCCGGCGGCAAGTTCGCCACCGCCGACCTGATAGGTCTTCCCTGGCACTGTC
>NZ_RZRR01000727.1:0-2936 GCF_003998555.1 Mesorhizobium sp. M7A.F.Ca.CA.002.09.1.1
CCATAGAGCAGGTCCATCGAGGCGGCGGGGCGGCTCTTGTCGAGATGGACGCAGCTTTCCGTCAGAACCAGCGTCTTGATGCCGTGCGGGGCAAGCGTGTCGGGCGTCACCTCGCCACCCGGCTTCATGCCGTAGTACCAGCCGGCGAAGAAGAAATCCGGCTCCACGGCCACGAGGTTTTCGAGCGTCGGATATTTCGGCGCCAGCTCCGGGATCGAACCCTGCTCTGCCTTGAATTCGGAACCGACCTTGTACCATCCGGTGATGCCCGTCAGGCCGACCATTGACGGCTGCAATTTCAGCGCGAAAGCCATCTCAGCCATGTTCAGATCGTGGATGACAGCGCGCTTCGGCGGCGCGTCGAAGGTCAGCGGCTTGCCGCAGCTGTCGACGGTTACCGGGAAGGCGAAGGCGGTCGAGGTCAGCAGCGAGACGGCAAGCGAAAAAGCGAGGCGTTTCACGGGTATGCTCCTTGTGGGTGGGATCGGGTCGACTATGGAACGGCTTCAATCACGACGGCGGCGCGGCACGGTTCGGAACCTCGAACACCGTCAACTCTCGATCCTCGGTTGGATGGCGCAGGCGCAGCACATCGATGCCGAAAATCTCGCGGATCAGCTGTTGGGCCAGCGCTTCGCGCGGTGCGGCGAGCGCTTGCAGACGGGCATGGTTCATCACCGCCACCCTGGTGGCGAAGGGTGCTACCAGCGCCAGATCGTGCAGCACCGCGATCACCGTCATCTCAAAGCCTGCCACGAGGTCGAGCAGTTCGCCGCGGGCGCGCGGGTCCAGATGGTTGGTCGGTTCGTCGAGGAACAGGATTTTGGGCTGCTGGGCGATGGCGCGCGCCAGTTGGGCGCGCTGGCGCTCGCCGCCCGACAGCGAGCCGACGGTGCGGCCAAGCAGCGGCAGCAGGCCGGTCCGGCGCAGCGCCTCGACGGCGATATCGCGTTCCTCGCGCCTGCGCCGCAGCCCGGCGTGCGGGACCCGGCCAAGCTCGACATAATCGATCACCGCCAGCCGCGGATCGGGCTGGTCGGTCTGGCCGACAACGGCGATATGCAGCGCCCGCTCGGCGGCCGAAATCCTGTCCAGCCCGCGTCCGCCAAGCTTCACCTCGCCGGAACTTGGCCGCAGCATGCCCGACAGCATGCGCAGCAGCGTCGTCTTGCCGGCGCCGTTGGGACCGATGATGGCAAGGCGATCGCCAGCGGCCACCGAGAAGCTGACCGCCTGGACCAGATTCCGCCCATTCGCCATGGCACAGAGGTCATGGGCTTCGAGAAGCGCTGCGCTCATCGGCTGCAGCCCGCCGGATTGCGGGGACGGCAAAGTGTGAGCATGGTGATGCGATGATCGATGGAGCCGTCCAACTTTCCGTCACTTTCCAAAACTGGCGACGGAAGGAAGCTGGCGAACCGGCCGACAAGGCCGGGATTCGCGTTTCCTCCCGGCACACCCCGTCCGGTCAACTCAGTGATGGCAGGTCTCCTGGCTCGCGGGTCGTTGCGCCATCCTGCCTTCCCAGCCTTGCCGGCCAGTGGCATTCACGGATTTTGCTCGCCGCTTACAGTTGCGGGGGCAGCCACGGCCTCGACCTGAACAGGCCTCACCGTGTTCCCTTTTCACCCCTCGCCTTTCGGCTCGGGGACCATCACCACTTCAGCGTAGATTTCCACCAAACGCTTCGCAATGGATTTCTCGGACGAAGTGGTGGGCCAGCTAAGGGAAACAGGCATTGCACGCTCACTTTATGTAATAACATAACATTCTTAGGAGATGACGCGGCCCGCTGTCAAGCGAAAGCCCATGGGATCGGCGCAGATTGCACGGAATGCGCAATTTCGATCAAACTGGCCGCGCCAGGAAACGCCAAGATGATCCGGCCAATGCGAAAAGGAGCCCCATGAACCCGACCGAGAAAGCGCTGTGGTTCGTCGAGAGCCATCTGCCGGAGGCGATCTCGCTTGACGATGTCGCGCAAAGCAGCGGCGTGTCGCGTTTTCATGTGACGCGCGCCTTCGGCGCCGCAACCGGCCGCTCGGTGATGGGTTACATGCGCTCACGCCGGCTGACCGAGGCGGCGCGCAAGCTGGCCGGCGGAGCGCCCGACATCCTCGTCGTCGCGCTCGACGCCGGCTACAACTCGCATGAGGCGTTCACCCGTGCCTTCCGCGATCAGTTCGGCACCACGCCGGAACTGGTGCGCGCGCAAGGCTCGACCAACAACCTCGACCTCGTGGAGCCGATCCTGATGGACCAGTCCTTCCTCACCAATCTCGAACCACCGCGCTTCGAGACCAGCCGGCCGTTCCTGATCGCCGGCCTCGGCGAACGCTACAGCTGCGAAACCAGCGCCGGGATTCCGATGCAGTGGCAGCGTTTTGCACCCTATATCGGCAACATCCCCGGCGAGATCTCAGGCGTTTTCTACGGCGTCTGCCTTAACGGCGATGACGCGGGCAATTTCGACTATGTCGTCGGCGTCGAAGTGTCCGGCTTTGCGGATCTGCCGAAGGACTTCTATCGGGTGCGGGTGCCGGCGCAGAAATATGCGGTGTTCTCGCACCGCGAGCACATCTCATCCATCCGCCGGACGATCAACACGATCTGGAACAGTTGGCTGCCCGACTCCGGTCACGAAATCGCGGATGCACCGGAATTCGAGCGCTATGGACCGGAGTTCGATGCCCACAGCGGCAATGGCGGGCTGGAGATCTGGGTACCGGTGAAGGCGTAGCTCGATCACGCCATCGGCAGCGCCGGCCAGCGATCGATGACCTTTCCGCCGGAAAACACGGCGATCGACCCGAATTGCTGCAGCACGGCCTCGCTCTGCGTCGGCCTTAGAAACGCGTAGTCGCCTGGCCTTGCGGCCGCATCGGCGGGCAAGCCCATGAATTGCTGGTTGGAGGACAGGCCGAGCAGGCCGTTCG
>NZ_RZRR01000728.1:0-2935 GCF_003998555.1 Mesorhizobium sp. M7A.F.Ca.CA.002.09.1.1
CGGCGCGATCACTTCGAGCCGTTCGGCGATGCCAAGGCCCTTGGCGTCGCCAGGCACGAGGAAAGCGGAAAGTCCCTTGGCGCCCGGCGCCTCGCCGGTGCGGGCAAAGACGACATAGAGGTCGGCGATGCCGCCATTGGAGATCCAGGTTTTTTCGCCTGTAAGAACGTAGCTGTCGCCGTCGCGGGTCGCCGTCATTTCCGTGTTGGCGACATCTGATCCCGAGCGCGGCTCCGACAGGGCGAAGGCTGATATCGCCTTGCCGGCGCGCGTCTTCGAAAGCCATTGCCGCTGCTCCACCGTGCCGAACAGGCTGAGCGCGCCGGTGCCCAGCCCCTGCATGGCGAAGGCGAAATCGGCCAACCCGTCATGGCGGGCGAGCGTCTCGCGCGTGATGCACAAAGTGCGGACGTCGAGGGGACCCGGGTTGTCGGTGTCGAGCGCCGTTGGCTTCAGCCAGCCGTCTCGGCCGAGCTTGCTGACCAGCTCGCGGCAGGCGGCGTCGACATCATGGTGATCGACTGGGAGGTTGGTCGTGCACCATGTCTCGAGGTGCTCGGCTAGTTCGCGATGGCGGTCTTCGAAGAACGGCCAGGAGAGGAAGGAACGGTCAGGCATTGGTGGCCCCGCTATTGAGGCCTTGCGCACTACGGCGCCCCCCTCCCGCCAACGTCTCCACGCAAAGCATCATCCTCAATCCCCCTCGAACACCGGCTTTTCCTTGGCCACGAACGCCTTGTAGGCGCGTTCGAAGTCGCGGGTCTGCATGCAGATCGCTTGCGCCTGCGCTTCCGCCTCGATCGCCTGGTCGAGGCCCATCGACCATTCCTGGTTGAGCTGGGTCTTGGTGATGCCGTGCGCGAAGGTCGGGCCGGAGACGATGCGCGCCGCCATGTCGAGCGCGTCGGCTTCAAGCGCGGCGGCATCGACCAGCCGGTTGTAGAAACCCCAGCGTTCGCCTTCATCAGCCGTCATGGTGCGGCCGGTGTAGAGCAGTTCGGCGGCGCGGCCCTGGCCGATGATGCGCGGCAGGATCGCGCAGGCGCCCATGTCGCAGCCGGCGAGGCCGACGCGGGTGAACAGGAATGCGGTCTTGGCTTCCGGCGTGGCGATGCGGATGTCGGAGCTCATCGCAATGATGGCGCCGGCGCCGACCGCGACGCCGTCGACCGCCGCAATGATCGGCCTGCCGCAATTCAGCATCGCCTTGACGAAATCGCCGGTCATGCGGGTGAAGACCAGGAGCTCCTTCATGTCCATTTTGACCAGCGGGCCGATAATGTCGTGGACATCGCCGCCGGAGCAGAAATTGCCGCCATTGGAAAGGAACACCACGGCGTCGACATCGTCGGCATAGACGAGGTCGCGGAACGTGTCGCGGAGTTCCGCATAGCTGTCGAAGGTCAGCGGGTTCTTGCGCTCCGGCCGATCGAGCCGGACCTTGGCGATCCTGCCCTCGACCTCCCAGAGGAAATGCTTCGGCTTGCGCCCGGCCATTGCGGTCATTCGCGTCCCTCCCAGTTGCTGCGGAACGAGGTCAGCATGCCGGTCAGCCGGCGCGCGTCGTCCTCACTGACCTTGCCCAGCAATTCGCCGATCCAGCCTTCATGCGCCGCGGCGATCGCGGCAAAGGCCTGCGTGCCTTCCTCGGTCAGCCGCACCATCGAGGTGCGGCGGTCGCCATTGCGCCGCGCGCGGGCGACAAGTCCTTCCGAAACCAGCCGGTCGACGATGCCCGTGACATTGCCGTTAGAGACCAGCAGGAAACGCGACAGGTCGCTCATCAGCATGCCTTCCGGCGCGCGATAAAGCGCTGCCATCACGTCGAAGCGCGGCAGCGTGGTGTTGAAGTCCTTCTTCAGCCGCTCGCGCAGCTCGGCCTCGATCGTGCGCGAGGCGCGCAGCAGCCTGATCCACAGACGCAAGCGGTCCTTGCCGGGTCTCGACGGCGCGGGCAGGGGGCCGGCTACCATGTTTCGCCTCCTGAGATGGAAATCGCCTGTCCGGTGATCGATTGGGCGGCGTCGCCGCACAGCCACAGCACGGCGGCGGCAATTTCATCCGGCTGGATGAAGCGGCCTTGCGGGTTGGTCGAGGCAAGGCTCGATCGCGCTTGTTCGGCCGAGCGGCCGGTCTTTTCGATGATGCGCCGGATGGACTCTTCCAGCATTTCGGTTTCCACAAAGCCTGGGCACACCGCGTTGACGGTGACGCCGGATTTCACTGTTTCGGCGGCAAGCGCCCGCATCAGGCCGATGACGCCATGCTTGGCGGCGACGTAAGACGCGACGTAGGCGTAGCCTTTCAGGCCGGCGGTCGAGGCGATGAAAACAATTCGTCCCGTCTTCCGCGCGGCCATGCCGGCCAGCGCGGGCTTCACCGTCAGGAAGGCGCCGGTCAGATTGACGTCGAGCGTCCGCTGCCAGTCGCTGAGCGCGGTTTTGTGCGCCGGCGCGCTGCCGGCCATGCCGGCATTAGCGACGACGATGTCGAACGGGCCGCGCGCGGCTTGCGCCCTCTCGTAGAGCGCCGCCATTGCCGCCTCGTCGGTGACATCGGCGGCGATGCCAGAGATGCGGTCGTTTTCGCCGGCCACCTTGGCGAGCTCTGCTTCCCGGCGGCCGCAGATGGTGACGCCGATGCCGGCAGCAGCCAGCGCCAGCGCGATGGCCCGCCCGACGCCGGAGCCGCCGCCAGTGACCAGCGCATGCTTGCCGGGTATCGTCGCGGCGGCCGTCATACTTTCAGCCCCGCTGCGGCGTCGCGCTCGGCCAGACGGTAGAGCTGGTCGCGTCCGGGCAGATAGGGATCAGGCCATTTGACACCGCGGTCGCCGAGCGTGACGGCGGCATGCAGCGTCCAGTAGGGATCGGCGAGATGCGGCCGCGGTGTCAAATGGCCTGATCCCTATCTGCCCGGACGCGACCAGCTCTAC
>NZ_RZRR01000729.1:0-2934 GCF_003998555.1 Mesorhizobium sp. M7A.F.Ca.CA.002.09.1.1
GCCTTATCTCTGTTATATGGCCGGCGTCTCGGTCGACGATTTCCGTGGCAATGCGGGTGCGACAGCGCGTGAAGGCGCACGCGGCGCGCTGATCTATTCTTCGATCGCCTTCGTGCTCGGCTTCTCGACCGTCTTTGTCGCGCTCGGCGCCGGCGCCTCGACCATCGGCCGGCTGCTGCGCGTCTGGCAGGAGCCGCTGGCCATGGGCGCAGGCGTGCTGATCATCCTCATGGGCCTGAATTTCCTCGGCGTCCTGCGCATTCCGCTGCTGTCACGCGAGGCACGCTTCCAGTCGCAAGGGAAGCCGGCAAGTGCAATCGCGGCCTATGTCATGGGGCTGGCTTTCGCCTTCGGCTGGACGCCGTGCATCGGCCCGGTTCTGGGACCGATCCTGACGCTGGCCGGCGGCCGTGAAACGGTGGGCGAGGGCGCGCTGCTGCTCGCCGCCTATTCGCTGGGGCTGGGCATCCCGTTCCTGATCGCAGCGCTGTTTTCCGGCGCCTTCATGCGCTTCCTCGGCAAATTCCGCGTTCATCTCGGCCGGGTTGAAAAAGCAATAGGCGCGCTGCTGGTTGTCGCTGGCGTGTTTTTCCTCACCGGCGGCGTTCAGACGGTGTCTTACTGGCTGCTGGAGAATTTTCCGCTGCTGGGGCGGTTGGGGTAGGCGTTCGAGCTCAAGCGGGCTTACGGATATTGTTTCACTTGCGTAGTAAGTTCCGGATCGGAATTTCCCCGCTCCATTTGGTCTTACACTGCAATATTGACGTGAGCCTGCAAAAGCTCGCACAATCAATTCAAAGCTTGATATTGTGCAGCATGAGAAGTGGAAAAATTCCTTTTAGATTCGATATTGCCGACTTGCTGGCGCGAGCGCGGAGGCAAGTGGATGGTCGCTTGGGTGACGTGACGATTAACCTCCCATTTATCAGTATCGCTGTCAGCCCGAATGATCGAGAGCGTAAGGTTGCCCGCGAGCTCGTAATTCGGCTCCGGGATCGCAGGATTCTGTCCGCTTGGGAGTGCTGCGATGGCTGCATTGACAATGCGCTCAAGTCGCTTGGGGAAATCAGGCAAACGCTCGTGGACAAACGGGTAGAGCTTGCCGACTTGCAGGATGGGCCGCTGTACTTACTGCTTGACGCGATGGCTCTGGGTATTCGCCAATTTATGACGTTCGAGGAACTGCTCCGGCGCGACGAGAACGCCCCGCTGCATCCACGCTTTGGAGAATTCTATCGACCGCCTGACACCCGGCAGGCTTATTTTGATGCACTGGAGGTGCTCCGCGGGCACCTGAACCGGTGCCTTGGGCAGATCGCTACGATTGCCAAGATGCCAATGGCCGACGAAGGCGTGATTGCCGACTATCAAGGGCCGTGGCAGCTAGAGGCCTATCAGGAGCCGCCAGCTCTGCCCTCTCCTGACAGCTAGCGCTGTCGTTGCAAACGCGAAATCGACTTAGGCAATTGGGGAGGCAGCCTATGTGGAATTGGTTGAGGAAGAAATCGAGCCAGCCTGACCATGAACTCAAGGCCCTGGCTGAGCAATTTGTCCGGCCACAATCGCTCGCTGTAGCGTTGGCCGCATCTGTGCGCGACTACGTCAATGCAGTGAAAGCGGGGAAGTTGTCCTATCCTGCCCATCGCAGAGAGGGCGCAAGCGTTGTCGAGATATGGGCCGACTTGCGGATAGAGGCGATCCACAAACTGTTCAACTTTGGGCAATCGGATGCTTTCCTGTTTTCGGACCATCGCCGGCAGGAAGAATTATTGGCTTGCTTCCTGGACGAGCGAGTTCACCTTGAAATGCCGCAACCTCGCGGAGCGGGGGTTCCCGATACCATACAGGCAATGTGGCAGGTCTACGTCTACCTAAGTGCTGCAGGGTCAGAGGTGGCCGACCGCGAGACGGATCGGGAAGGCCTCAAATTGAAAGGGCGATCCATTCTTGATCGAATGGAATCAGATTGCGCCGACGCAAGGCCGAGATGGGGGGCATTTCGGACGGGCGTGGCGAGCAGCACGGTCCCCCCAACCATGATAGAGCTGCTACATGCGGACGTGACTGCCAAGGCTAAGTCGATCGCACTGTCCAAGGTGTTCGGGCCCTATTATGAGGGCGGGATTAAGCACATGGAGAGTCTGCTTGCCAAACAAGGAAGCGACGTGGCCGCTTTCCAAGCCTCGGTCGAACGACTGCTCGCAGCCAAGGATCCGGACTATCTTACGTCTCGCTAGTGGCAATATCGACCAGCTGCTCGACCCACCTCACCGGAATTTAACCGCATTGGTGCAGCATGGCGCCAGATGCTACCTATCTTCGATTCCTGATCCCTTTTCATATGGTTGTCCTTTCCATGAGCCAGAGATCCTGCCTGTCCGTCATCCTCGCCGCCGGCGAAGGCACGCGCATGAAGAGCGTGCTGCCGAAGGTGCTGCACCAGATTGCCGGGCTGCCGATGGTCGCCCATGTGGTGAAGGCAGCGGAAGAGGCGGGTGCCGGCAGCCAGGCGCTGGTGATCGGCCATGGCGCCGACGAGATGCGCAAGGCGGCGGCAAAGTTCGCGCCCAAGGCCGAGACTTTCGTGCAGGAAAAGCGCCTTGGCACCGCGCACGCCGTGCTTGCCGCGCGCGATGCGATATCAAAGGGTTATGACGATATTCTCGTGATGTTTGGGGACACGCCGCTGATCGACGCAGATGCGCTGACCGTGGCGCGGCTGAAACTGGCTGAAGGCGCTGCCGTCGTCGTGATCGGATTCCGTCCGCCCAGTCCGACTGGTTATGGCCGGTTGATCGAAAAGGACGGCAAGCTGATTGCCATCCGCGAGGAGAAGGACTGCTCCGAGGAGGAGAGGAAAATAACCTTCTGCAATGCCGGCATGATGGCGGTGGCCGGCGCCCATGCGCTGGCGCTGCTCGATCAGGTCGGCAA
>NZ_RZRR01000730.1:0-2933 GCF_003998555.1 Mesorhizobium sp. M7A.F.Ca.CA.002.09.1.1
GCCTTCAAGGAAGGCGAAATGCAGCGGGATGGGTGTGGTCGATTCCGACACCGTGACCGCAACCCCATGATTGCGCATGATCAGGCGCAACTGCTCGACGAGGTAGCTTTCGAACAGGCCCGGCTGGGTGATGGTGGTGGAAAAATGCCCAGGCGTCGGCATATGCCCATAGGCCTGGCGCGAGTCGATCTGGGTGAATGAGTTGGTGGTGACGCCGATCTCCGGATAGAAGGCCCGGTAGCGCTTGCCATTATCACCGCCTGCTGCCGCCAATTCTGCGAAGGAGTCGCGCAGGAACCTGGTGTTGCGATCGTAAAGCGCCTGCAGTGCCTTGACGGCCTTTTCAGCGCTATCAAAGCTTTGCCGGCCAAAAGGCTCCGGCATGACGACAGATTCGATGGCTTGTGGGTAGATTCGCTTTTCCATGGCTCAATATAGAGACTTGGATCGGCACTTGGGAGGGGTGTCGCGACCGAAGGCGGCCAAAGCGCCGTTTTTCTTCAACCGCGCTGCAGGCTGACCAGAAGCACAAAGCCGACGCCGGACTTCTTCAGGGCCGGTGCGTCGATCGTCGAGCCGGCGTCAGCGCGCATCATCGGCACGGCCAGGACCGGAGCGGCCAGAACCGTCAGGATAAGCGCCGCCCGCGGCAGAAGCCGAAGGGTCTTGAGAACGTTGGCGGCGATGCGGTTCATGGCGTTCAGCTTTTCTTTTCGAGGTCTTGGTTTCTTTGTTCAGTTGCGAAGATGGGTGGGGCAGGCGAGGCGGCAGGTTCTGGAACTGGCTTCGTCCCAGGCGCGGGCCGGACGGCCCGCTTCAGCGACGAGGATGGCGAAGAACATTCCAAACAGGCTCACCAGCAGGCAGACGATGGTGAAGCGGCGAGCAAGCATTGGGTCGGTCTCCTTCAACACGCCGGAGAATGCCCTGATGCAACTGAACCGGCTCTGATGGCGGCGTTCATCTGCGGTTCAAGATGATTGACGGGGTTTCGACGGCGCCGGCGTCGGTTGGATAGCCGCCGGCCTCCATCGAGCATCACCGGCGCAGGATGTGTCGACAAAACGAAAACGGGGCCCGTCGGGGCCCCGTCATCAGGTCGGAAAGATGCGCTCGATCAGAGCTTGTGCCAGGTCTGGCTCTTGCAGATCAGCCCGCCGAGCACGCAGCCGCTCATCTTGAGAGAGGTGCCCGACAATGTCGCCTTGCCCGAATAGGTCTTGTCGTTTGCCGGATCGGTGATGTTGCCGGCATATTTGTTGTCGCCCGTCGCCTTGAGCGAGCCGATGGTCTTGCCGGCATATTTGCCGGACTTGAGCGTGATGGAAAACGAGCCGCCGCCAGCGATGGCTGCGGTGTCGCCGGCCTGCGTCTTCCAATTGCCCTCGATCGGATCGGCCCAGGCCGCACCGGCCATGATCAATGTGGCCGCAAGGGCCAGGCTCACTCTTCGAAACATGTCTTCCTCCCTTTAGATGTCCGGCCGGATGCTCCGCCTCGGTCTGCCGCTTACGCAAACGTAAGCTAATCCAGCTCCCGGCAAAACAAAAGCGGTGCCGCAACGGAAGACTTTCGGATTTTGAAGGGCCCCGAATGCGCCTCCTGGCCAAGGAAATGAAACGATCGGCGCATCGCCTTTGTCTCCTGTGGTTAGCGAAGTCTTGAATTGGCATCGGGAAATTTTCGTCAAATTTGACGCAAGCAGGCTGAATTGCTGGCTTTGTATCCTTAACGAATTTCCGCGTTTACCTCTTGTTTTAGCTTTGTTTTCCTCAAATTAAGCACGCCATTTAACGACGGATTCAAGCCTGCACGGCATTCTCGAAAGCATCGGAAGAGCAGCCGCCAAGGACGAAAGAAGGCAGCTCTCGGGAGCCTGACAGGGGCCGGAAACAGGGGATTGAAATGGCACGTTTTGAAATGCTTGAAGCAGGTTTCGGCGCCATGGGGGCAACTGCCCAGGCCGACATCCTTTTCGAACTGGGCATGATGTATGCGACCGGCCGCGATTGCGAGACCGATGTCGTTGCCGCCCACAAATGGTTCAACATCGCCGCCATCAAGGGCTCGGCCCGCGCCGCGGAACTGCGCTCGGAACTGTCGGCGGCCATGTCGAAGGTCGAGATCGCCACGGCGCTTCGCGAAGCCCGCGAATGGATGACCATGCACTGAAATCTGCCAATCGCAGACAGGCCTATCGAAGACAGGGAAGCTCCGGGATCAAGGCCGCACAGACGGCCGGACCCGGCGAAATTGAAGGCCGCGCAAGACGGTCACGAGGGCAAGAGAAAGAACGCGGCAGGCCGCAAGGCCCAGTCGTGCGCGACACAGGGAAGCTGAGCGGGATTTTTAGGGGCGGGGCGCCTGGAGATTGCTCGACGGGCAAAAAAGCCACGACCAGCCGGAACAAGGCTGGCGTGGGTTTTTGCGTGGATGACGTCTTGCAGGCCCAATCGAGCGGCGCCAATGCGCCTAGACAGGCCGAATGAAGGATGAAATTGTCCCGCCTCTCTGGAAGAAGCGTGGCCGGGGCGGCCGCGCGTGAGTGGAGGAGTTCTACCATCATGAAAAAATTGAGTATTTTGAACGCGGCCATATTCGGCCTGATGATGAGCACGCCGGTCGCATTCGCCGACGATATCACCTTTGCGGTGATCGGCCCGATGACCGGACAGCTCGCCACCATCGGCGATCAGTTCAAGCAGGGCGCACAGGCCGCTGCCGATGCGATCAACGCCGCTGGCGGCGTCAACGGGTCGATGATCAAGCGTGATATCGAAGACGACCAGTGCGATCCCAAGCAGGCGGTGTCGGTTGCCAACCGCGTCGTCGCCGATGGCGTCAAGTTCATCGACGGCCATGCCTGCTCGGGTTCGAGCATTCCGGCCTCGGCCGTCTATGCCGAAGCCGGCGCGCTGATGATGAGCCCGGCT
>NZ_RZRR01000072.1:0-10895 GCF_003998555.1 Mesorhizobium sp. M7A.F.Ca.CA.002.09.1.1
TCCCTGATCAGCATGATGTTGTCGGCGGCGAAATCCCAATCGGCGCCGGCAAACAGGTTGCGAAACCGGCCTTCGAGGAAGAAATCGTCGGCATCGAGAATGCTGATGAACGGCGATTTCGAGCCGGCGATGGCTGCGTTGCGGGCAAAGGAGGGGCCGCGATTGACATCGAGGCGCATCACGGAGAGCCGCCCGCTGCCATCATCGGCGGATCGTGCGACACCGGCGGTGTCGTCGGTGGAGGCATCGTCGACGACCACGACCTCCGCCACTTCCGGTTCGCGCAATGCGGATGCGATGGCGACGGCGATTGTCGCTGCGGCGTTTTTTGCCGCGATGATCACGCAGACCTCGGATTTCGTCATCGACATGGATTTGCCTCTCGTACAGGTAATATCGATTTGCCCTCGCCCCGTACTCGTTCGATGCACTACAGAATTGCCATCAGCATCCAATTTACCCTCAGCGACTCGCCGGCCGCTCGAAGATGCGGCGGCTGATATCGGCGGACGCCGCCCAGCCTGCTTCGGCCAGATAGCGGACCGGCGCGCGGCCGCACAGTTCCCAAAGCACCGTTCGCCGCTGCGGCCACCGCAGCGACGGCAGCCACGGCGCGATGACCATGCTGAGCAGATCCTCATTGCCGATGCGCGGCAGGATCCTGGTCGCGCGCTGCGACAGCAGCGTGCCGGCACCGCCGAGTAGCACGTCGGCGGCGCGCAGGCCAAGCAGCAGCGTGTCGTCCAGACCTTGCGCGGTAGCGGCATCGAGCAAACGCTGCTGATCCGCCTCGTCGAGGCGGCCGGCGCTGGCGCCGATATCACAGACGTATCCGGCGCAGGGTTCCCGGTTGAAAAGTGCCTTGGCGACGCTGATGCAGGACAAAAGCAATGTATCGGCCACCGAGGTGAACGGCACCGTCGCACCGGCGATTTCGACCTGTCGCTTGCGCCGCAGGAACCCGTCCGCGTCGCGCGGGCTTGGCGAGCCGGGCTGCTGGAGGCGGTAGTGGAGATCGACGGTGGACGACCTCGGCCCGTCGTCCCGGGTCATGTGCTGTTCGCCGAGGAAGCGGACCCACCAGACGGAGCTCGACTTGCCTGATACCTCATAGCCGATCTTGCGAAGCGCATCACGCGCCCTGAAAAATCCGAGCGGCGAAACCAGGATGTCGACATCGCCCGAGGGCTTCATAAAATGGTCGTCGTAGAGAAGTTGCTGCTGGAACGGACCCTTCAGAAAAACGAAATCGATCTCGCTGGCGCGCAGCACGTCCTGGATCGCCATCGAATCCATGATGCAGGACGCGTTCATCGAAACCGTTTTCCTGCGGTAGGTGTCGAGCCATTGGAAAAGCTTAGTTGGCCTCTGAAGCGCGGGTGCGCGCGAAAGCGCCTTGAGGACAAAGACGGCGACCTTGTTCAGCCTGGCAATCTCGGCAATTTTTTCACCGTCAAGATGGCGCATCGAAACGTCGCCCGCGCCCGGGCCGGCGAAAAACAATCGCAGGCAAGCCTGCACATAGGCCACCTCGCCGGCACAGCCGGCGGCGCGCAATCGTTCGTATGAGCCATCCGGCAAGGCCATTTAGCGCACAGTCTCCCAAGAAAGCGTTTCGCGCCGACACTTATGCTGCAAGTGCGAAGCAAGCATCACCAAAAACCTCGATGCCGTAAAGCCTTTCCTTCTGCAGTGCGAATTTTTGCCACCAAAGCGTCTATCGAGGTGGCATCGGAAAGCAGTGAAAACCGCGGTTGAAATGTCCCTTGCCACGTCCGCTTAGGCAATCTCCGGACGATTTCTCAAATGGAAATTCTTTTCATTAGAGAGGCCTAAATATAGGCACAACGCAAACGGCTTATGCAAGCAAAATCAAATGCTTAAAGAATCAGCACAGGCGCGATCGTCGTGCACAAGGAATCGGCTAAAAAATGACAAGTTTTAGGCATGCCGCTCATGTGACGACGCCAGCAACCGTAATTGATTAACAGAAAGTAAAACAGTCTTGACTCATAAATGCTGCCGTGCAGCTATTGCATTGCAGCATAAAAGTGCTGACGGCACTCGACAGGCCGTTTCCAGTCCTAAATCGGAGAGTAAAATGGAACAGAATGTTGAAAAGCATGAATATGAAACGCCAAGCCTGACGGTCCATGGTTCGATTGAGACCATCACCCAGGGCGGCGGCGGCAGCACGGCGATCGACGCATCGTTCCCCGCGCATACGCCGATTGGCGACCTGACGTTCTCCTGAGACCTACAGCCGATTCCAGAGTGACATGTTGGGACTCTGGATTCAAAAGCAGACGTAAGAGGGGTCGGGGGGCCAGCCTCCCGATTTCTCCTGCGCCGCCTGGAGATGTCGCAGCGTTTTGTCAGCGAGGTTTGGGGATGAACGGGGAGCTATCCGACCGTGATCTGGGCGACCACGATAGCGTGTGCGCGACCAAGGATGCCGTGGCTTGCGAGTTCGGCGATGGCTTGGCGCTGCTCAATCTCAAATCCAATGTCTACTACAGCCTGAATGGCGTCGGCGCCTTCATCTGGGATTTAATCCAGGAACCCCGGTCGATCGGCGACATCCGCAGCGCCGTGCTTGCGCGCTACAATGTCGACCCGGTGCGCTGCCAGGCCGATGTCGACGCATTGCTGAAGGGCCTGGCCGATAATGGGCTTGCGAGACGGCATCATGAGGCACTTGTCTAAGCCGGTCCAGCACAAGTCCCTGGTTTCACGGGCCCTGGTTTCGCCGGCCTTGTCTTCGCGGGCCACGGCTTTACGGCAGGAACCGGCGAGAGAAACAAACGTCAAGCAGACGAAGCGCGGGGGAAGCCGGCGCGGGCTGGTCAGGATTTTCTCCCTGACTGGCTCGGAAATGATCTTCCTTGGCCATTGCCTGCTGGTGGTGGCGACAGTTCGGCTGGGGCTGACGCTGTTGTCCTACAATCGTGTACGCAGCCTGGTGACGCGCCTCGACGCGCGGCAGTGCGCCTCAATGGGCGAACTGCGGCGCGTCGCCTGGGGCGTTGCCGCCGCGGCCCGTTTCGTCCCTTACGCCACGTGCCTGACCCAGGCGCTCTCCGGCCAGTATATTCTCGCCCGCCAAGGCAATGAATCGACGGTACGCATCGGCATCGAACGTGGCACAGGCGAGCAGTTGAAAGCACATGCCTGGCTGGTCAGCGACAACCATATCGTGCTTGGCGGATCGATCGACGGCTTCGCCCATCTCGTCGACCACGGCAGCCGATGAGCGGCGTCGCCGGAATCCTGTTGCGCGGAGCAAACGCACCGGCGGTCGCGGCGGCCGACATTCAGCAAATGCTGGCGCGCATGCGCCATCGTGGTCCTGACGGCAGTTCTTGGTGGCTGGACACCAGCATCGCCCTTGGCCACGCCTGGCTCAACACATCGGATGAAGTCGGTCCGGGCCCTTTGACGATGGCTGGGGGCCGGCTCGCCATCACCGCCGATTGCCGGCTGGACAACCGTGACGAGTTGCTGGCCAGGCTCGGTATCCGCGACCAGTCGGTAGCCGACGCGATCGTGCTGATGCGGGCCTACCTGCGCTGGGGCGAAGCCTGCCCGGAGCATCTGCAAGGCGATTTCGCCTTCGCCATCTGGGATGACGAGCGGCAATCGCTGTTTTGCGCGCGCGATCATTTTGGCGTCAAGCCGTTCTACTACCACGCGGCGGACCGGCGTTTTGCCTTTGCGTCGGAGATCGGTCCGATCCTGGGCGTCGAGGGTATCCGCGCACGTGTCAGCGAGCGCCAGATCTCCGGCTTCCTGGCCGGGCTTCCCGACGACCCGCAGTCGACCCCCTACAGCGATATATTCAGCCTGCCGGCCCGCCACAGCCTAACCGTCACCGCGCAACAAGTGATGCTGCGCCGATACTGGCAGATCGAGCCGTCGGCGCGGCCCTTGCGGTCGGATGCATCGGAGGAATTCGCCCATCTGTTCTCGCAATCGGTGCGCAACCGCATGCGAGGGACCTCGGCGGTCGGGGCAATGCTGAGCGGCGGCCTCGATTCCTCGTCTATCGCCTGTGTCGCCGGCCTGCAGAATGCCGCCGCGCGCAAGCCGAGGCTGCCAACCTTCTCGCTGATTTTCGAGAAGGGCTCGCCGATGGACGAGCGGCCCTTCATCGATGCCGTTCTCGACCAGCAGAAGGTCGACGCGACGCTGATCCCGGTTGGCAACTATGCCCCATTTGCCGAATTCGAGCGCGTGCTGGAAGAACAGGAAGGAACGTTCCTGGCGCCGGGCCTGACGCTCACCCGCGGCATCTACCGGACTGCCGGCGCCAAGGGCATCAAGGTGCTGCTGGACGGCCATGGTGGCGACGAGGTCGTTTCACAAGGCCACGGCCACCTGCACGAGCTTGCGAATGGCGGCCGATGGATGGATCTGTGGCGCGAGGTCCGCAGCGCCTCCAACACCTATGGCGACAGCACGCTTGGCCTTTATCTCCAGTTCCTGACCCTCTACGGGCCGGCCTGGCGCATCGCCAGGCTGAGGCATATGGCCAACCGTGCCCTGAACAAGATCCGCAAGCCCGCGCAAGTGTCGCGCGCACGAAGCTGGCGCGACCTGATCAATCCGGACCTGGCCAAGCGCACCGAGCTTGTCGACCGGTTTCACCGGGCCGGCTACATGCCGCCCGGCGTCCAGGCCAGCGATGCCTTGAGCCATCGCTGGATCCTGTCGAACGGCTATGTCCCGCATGCTTTCGAGGTTCTCGACAAGGCCGCCGCCAATTTCGGGGTCGAGCCGCGCTACCCCTTCTGGGACAAGCCGCTGGTCGAGTTCTGCCTGGCGCTGCCGGGCGAGGAGAAGCTGAGCCACGGTTTTGGCCGCTATGTGCTGCGCCGCGCCATGCAAGGCGTATTGCCGGAGGCGGTGCAGTGGCGGCGCGACAAGATCGACTTCACTGCCAATCTCCTCAATGGCATGCTGCGCAACCATCGCGACCTCCTGGAACAGCTGCTGGTCTCGGATGCGAACCGCATCGCGCCTTACGTCAATCTGCCTCAAGTGAGTGCTGCCTATGCGCGGCTGCTGCGCCAGCCCGATCAGGCAGCCCCCCTGGATGTCCAGTATGTCTGGCGCTCGGCCTCGCTGTCGCTCTGGCTGCGGCAGCTCAAGCATGGCGGGAGCCCCGCATGATGCCGCGCAACGAGCCGCTCGCTCTATGCAATGATGATGCCTTTTCGCATGGCCGGGCCAAGCGAGAACGCCGCTTCTACCGGGCCTACGGCCTGACCATCGCGTCGGAGGTGACGTTGCCCGAACTGCAGCCGGCGACGCCGGGGGCGGCGGATGTCGTGATTGCCGTCGGCGCGATCGACCTGCCAAAGCCCTCGCCCGAAGCCGCGACCGACTTTCGCTTCGAGCCGGACCGGCAATATCTGGCGTGGCATGCCGTGGGCGCGTTCCTGATCACCGATTCCAGCCGTATCGACATCGAACCGGCGCCCGGCGTCGACGACGCGCTGCTCGCGTTTCCGCTGCTTGGTCCGGTCATGGCGCTGCTCTTGCACCGGCGCGGCCTGCTTGTCCTGCATGCCAGTGCCATCGCCGCCGCCGGCACGAGCGCCATCTTCATGGGTGACAAGGGAGCCGGCAAGTCGACGACCGCAAGTGCGATGATCCGGGCCGGGCATCGACTGCTTACCGATGACGTGGTGGCGCTGGACCTCGCCAATCCGAGTGAGCCAATGACCGTTCCGGGCTTTCCGCAGATCAAGCTGGCGGCCGACGCCGCGGCGGCGATCTCGCTTGGGGAAGCGGAAGTGCGGCCGCAAGTGCATGCGGCGATCGACAAGATGCAGCATCGCCTGAACGGTGGCTTTTCGGGCGACGAGGTGCCGGCGACCAGGATCTATATCCTCGAGCGCGGCGAAAGGGCTGACATCACGCCCTTGCCCGCCATTGCCGCCCTGCCGGCCATCATCAAATTCTCCTATGTGACGCGCTTCGGCCGCGCGGCCCTGCCCGGCGACTTCGCGACGGCGCATCTTCGGCAATGTTCATGGATTGCCAACCATATCGGCGTGTACCGGCTGGAAGTCCCGACGGGCCTGGACAGGATCGGCGAAGCCGTGGAACTGATCGAAAAGGATCTGTCGGCTGGCAGCCGGCGGTTGTGAGCGCAACCATGTCGAAGCCCCCAATCCTTCGCCTGTCGCTGTTTCGAGAAATTGCCGCCTTCGGCGCCACCATTGCCCGGATCGGCGGCCGGCGAACGTGGACGGCGCTGTTCTTCCTCATCCTCGGCAGCCTGACCGAGGGCATTTCGATCCTGCTGCTCGTCCCGCTGCTGCATCTGGTCGGACGTGCCGACCAGGATTTCGCTGTTCGGCTGCCCAACGATGATTTCGTGCGCTGGCTGGTGCCTGATGGCACGCTGCAACTGACGACCGTGCTTTGCGCGCTGGTCGGGCTTGTTGCGGCGCAGGCGGCGTTCAATCGCTTCAAGTCGGTCTACATGGCCAAATTGCTGTTCGATTTCATCAATCGCGTTCGCATGAACCTGTTCGAAAGCATCGGCAAGGCGCGCTGGGGCGTTTTTACACGCATGCGCAGTTCCGATCTCGATCATGCCCTGACCGGCGACATCGACCGCGTCCAGGGCGCGGCTTTCTCACTGCTGATGCTGGTGCAAATCGCCGTTCTTCTGGCCGGCTATCTCCTGGTTTCCGTGTTTATCTCGCCGGTCATGACGCTGTTTGCCGTGGTCGTCGGCATCCTGATGTTCGTGGCGCTGCGGCCCTTCCGGGCACGGGCCACTGCCTTCGGCCGTGTGCTGACCGCCAATCGCCAGGACCAGTACCGGACGGTCTCGGAATTTCTCGGCGGCATCAAGGTGGCCAAGAGCCTGAACGTCGAGGACAGCTATTTCGCGCAGCTGCGGTCGACGCTTGAGAGGATGAAGGCCGACAACATCGACTATGTGCGCAACAGCACCATCGGCACTGCTGTATTCCAGGTGGCGAGCGTCGTGGGCCTGAGCCTGTTCATCTATGTGGCTTTGGTCCGCTTCAATCTGTCGCTGGCCGAGATCGTCGTCCTGCTCCTGGTCTTCATGCGTATCGCGCCGCGCTTCATGGACATGCAGACGCAGGCCCAGCAAGTGCTGATCAACCTGCCCGCCTTTACGGCAATGCGCAGCCTGCAGGCACGTTTCGACGCCGAACGCGAGCCCGGCCATACCGAGTTCGCCGACGCCGGGACACTCTCCCTCAATAAGGGATTGAATATTCGCGGCGTGTCCTTCGCCTACGGAGATGCTGTCGACAAGGCGGTGGTGAGCGGCATCACCTTCGGCCTGCCGGCCGGCAAGGTCACCGCCCTGATCGGCCCGTCCGGATCGGGCAAGAGCACGATCGCCGACATGCTGCTTGGCCTGCTGGAGCCCACCACCGGCAAGATGCTTGTCGATGGCGTCGAGATCGATGCCAGCAATCGCCGTCGCTGGCGCGACCAGGTGGCCTATGTGCCGCAGGACGTGTTCCTCCTGCACGACACGATCGCGGCGAACCTGCGCCTCGCCGCGCCACGGGCCAGCGATGGCGATCTGTGGGCCGCGCTGCGTCAGGCGCACGCCGGCGAGTTTGTCGAACGGCTCGACCTCAGGCTCGAGACGGTGGTCGGCGATCGCGGCGTGCGGCTCTCGGGCGGCGAACGCCAGCGCATCGCGCTCGCGCGCGCGCTGCTGCGCAAGCCGTCGCTGCTCATTCTCGACGAGGCGACCAGCGCGCTCGACTGGCAGAACCAGTCGCTGATCGCCAGGTCGATCGATGGATTACGCGGTACGATGACGATCCTGACCATCGCGCACCGGCCGTCGATGATCGCCTTCGCCGACTGGGTGGTGGCGATGGAAAACGGCCGTATCGTCGAGGTCGGCCAATATCAGCGGCTGAAGGAAAAAACCGGCAGCCGGTTGTCGAGGATGCTGTTGGGGGAACAGTCGGAGAGCGAACCCGCTGATGTGGCGTGAGCCGGCGACCAAGACGCGTCGCGCCGAGACGGATTCACGCGGCGCTTTGGTCCCTTTGTCTCGAAGGATGTCGTTGCCGCCAAACCGGCCACGTTTGAGCAGTCTGCATCAATGCAGGCCGCGCCTGGCACCGCCCAGCTTCTCGCTTTCGGCGACCTCGGGTGCGTTCAGTTTGCGCTCGGCGTCACGAGCTATGTCGGCAGGCGTCGGCGCGCTCCTGGCGATCATGGTGTAGATGAGCACGAAATAGCCAGCCTGAATGGTCACGGCGCAGATGATGACACGCACCAATATCGTGCCTATCGACGCACCGCCCAGCCAGGACCAGCCGACGACGATCGCCAGAGCGAAAATCATCCCGAGGATGAATTTTGGAAGTGCCATACCCAACAGCCCATAAACCGGCTCGGGTATTATCGCGATTGCCCCACCCGAGCGCCGTCCCTTGTCATGTGGGCTTGTTAAGGTCGCCCACTCTCGACCGGTTGCTTCCGGCCTTTTCCACCTGTCGTCACCGTGACAGGTATAATTTGCAATTCTATTAAGGCGAGCAATAGGCGGCAAGGGCAACTTCGGTTATTTTTGATCGAGCTTTTGCGATCGACTCTGCCATGTTGCAATGCACGCAACGGGAGCTAGGCCGATATCCTCTCGTCGATATTTTTCAGTAAAATGGCCAATATTAAGTAGTATTTTATATGGTTTTGACCAAGCATCACGGCATGATGAAGCACTAGTTTGTACCTCGCCTTGGCAAATAGGTAGGTCCGCCTAAAAACCGCCCCACAAAGGCCTCTATTTTTTCGGCTGTGCCCATTTATTGTCACAAATGTGCTAAATATGCCGAAATTTGTGCATGGCAAGCTTATTATTTAGTCATTTCATGACGTGACTATTTCAACGGGGTGGTAAATTGTGTGTTGCGCTGCAACATTTTTTTGGTATCGTGTGGTGAACCATTCGTTCAACGCATGGAGTTTACGGCATGAGGGACGTTGCCAAGTCAGCCACCGCGAGCTTTTCGCAGGCTGACATCGATTTTCCGCCGCCGATCGGCGGCCTGCTCAAACGCAGCTTCGATATCACCGGTTCACTGATTGGCTTGATCGCCCTCAGCCCGCTATTTGTCATGATAGCGCTGCTCGTCAAGTTTTCCGACGGTGGCTCGATTTTCTACGGCCACAGGCGAATCGGGCGGGGCGGACGGATTTTTCCGTGCCTGAAGTTCCGCACCATGGTTCCGGACGGCGACAAGGTGCTGGCAGCCTATCTCGCCACCAACCCGGACGCCAACGCGGAATGGATCGCGACCCGCAAGCTGAAGAACGACCCGCGCGTCACCCGCGTTGGAGCAGTGCTGAGGAAACTCAGCCTCGATGAGTTGCCGCAGATCATCAACATCCTGCAGGGCGATATGAGCCTTGTCGGTCCGCGTCCGGTTGTGCGCGACGAACTAGAGATCTATGGCACATCCGCCGTCTACTATCTGAAATCGCGTCCGGGCCTGACCGGCCTGTGGCAGGTCAGCGGCCGCAACGATGTGTCCTATGACAGCCGCGTCGCCTTCGACCGTCACTATGTTGAGAACTGGTCGCTGTTCGAGGACGTTCGCATCATCATCAAGACCGTCCCGGCCGTCTGGATGTCGCGCGGTTCTTACTGACCGGCCGGTGGCCAATGCCAGACATTGGCGTCGGCCATTCGACGCAAGCTCATCGGGCGATGGGGCTATAGCGGATCGGAACGTTGAGTTGAAAACAGATTTGTTCGAAGCCTTTCGCGGCGGCCCGGTTTCCGGCCGCCTGCGGCGGGCGCGTTTGCTGGCCACATGCCTTGCCATGGCCCTCGTCGTCCCGGACATGGCCGCCGCCGGCGACTATCGCCTCGGCTCGCAGGACAAGCTCACCATCCGCGTCGCCGAATGGCAGACCGTGGAAGGCACATTCCGTGACTGGTCGGCGGTGAATGGCGAGTACACGGTCGGTCCATCCGGCACGCTGTCGGTGCCGTTCGCCGGCGAACTGCCGGCCTCCGGCAAGACCACGTCCGAAATCGCAACGGCGATCGGCGAGGCTTTGCAGAAAAAACTCGCTTTGTCAGACAGACCGGAAGCCTCGGTCGAGATGGCGCAGTTCCGGCCATTCTACATTTCGGGCGAAGTCCAGAACCCCGGCCAGTTTCCATATGTGCCTGACCTGACAGTGTTGAAGGCCATCAGCGTCGCCGGAGGCATCCGGCGAAACGCCGACTACGGACCTCAACTCGGCAAGGACTTGGTTACCGCCAAGGGCAATTTCGATGTCTCCGACGACCAGCGCATTCGGCTGATCGTCAGGCGCGCCCGCATCGACGCGGATATGGCCGGCAAGGCCAGTTTCGACGTGCCTAAGGAGGTCGAGGGCGATCCGAGACTGCCAGCCATCGTCGCGGACGAAATGACTATCCTGACAGCGGACCAAAAGGCGCTGAAGCTGAAGCTTGAAGCGCTCGACGATCTCAAAGGGGTTTTGGAATCCGAGATCGAATCGCTGCAGAAGAAGATCGTCAACCAGCAGCAGCAGGTCGACTTGGCGCAGCAGCAGCTCGCCAGCATCGGCCCGCTAGCGCAGAAAGGCCTGATCGCCAACGCCCGACTGCTGGATTCGCGCCAGTCGGTTGCCGACCTGCAGGGCAAGATCCTGGACTACGAAACCGCCATCCTCACCGCCAAGCAGTCGATCAGCAAGGCGAAGCAGGACGCCATCGATGCCCAGAACACCTTGAGTTCAAACCTCGCTACCGCCCGGCAGCAGACCGAAGCCGACCTGAACGAAGCCGCGCTGAAGGCGAATATGCAGAAAGGCCTGATAGCCCAGGCTACCGATCCCGCGACTGTGGCCGCCATGAC
>NZ_RZRR01000731.1:0-2932 GCF_003998555.1 Mesorhizobium sp. M7A.F.Ca.CA.002.09.1.1
GTGCAAGGCATTGGCCAGCGCCCACCAGTCGAGCACAGGGTTCTGCGCGTCGAGCAGGTTCTTGACGTAGCGGCGCAGCGTATCGGCCTCGTGGCCGAGGCGATTGTAGCTCTGCAGCACCGCAACGTTGCTGACCGAGTCGGTCACATGCGCGAACACCTTGTGGTAGTGGCGCTCGACCGCAGCCTGGCCCGCCTTGGTGCGGCGCATGACCATCCGGCCGATGCCGACATAGAGCAGCCCGAGGCCAAGCAGCACCAGCGACATGCGCAGGTCCATGCTGATCGCGGTCGGAACCAGCAGTACGAGGGCGACAGCCGTGGACAGATGCTGGCGCATGAATTCGAGCCAAAGGCTGAACAGGGTTTCGACGGCACGCAGCATCGTGTGCAGCGCATTGGAGGTGCCGTGCTGATGGTGCCAGGCGAGCGGCATGGTGATCACGCGCTCGAACGACTCGCAAAGCACTTCGCTGCGCCGCGCGTGGGCAAAGCGGTCAGCGCCGCGCGCCACCATGACGAAGGCAACGATGTTGAAGGCGCCGAGACCGGCCCACATGACCAGGGTGGTGAAGACAGAGCCACGCTCGGAGATGGCGCCGATGACGCGACCGAACATAATCGGCTCGAGAAGCGCTACGATGGCGAGAGCCACGTTGGCCGAACAGATCAACGCAACGCGTTTCCTGTCCGCGGCCAGATAACCGAGAGCTCGCCAGTAGATTTGCAGAAGGGTCACCCCAGTTACTCCGCCACGCTGTTTATTGTGCACTGCATCATTTTATTCGTACCGGTTGATACGTCGCAAAACAATGGCCGTGTACCCCTTCAGTTCCCTTAGAGCGAACAAAAGATGGCGACGTTCCGAAATCTGCCGTGATCACCTAACGGTTTGAGAAGACAGGTAAAATGTCAGGCATGCGGCGAAATCATGGCAGTTGGCACGTGCTGCCATAATTTTAATCAGCAACAATGTCGGGCGGATGACTGAGGCCGAAATCGCCTTTCGCGAAGTATAAAGCAAAACAAAGCTGCAGGATGCCCTTCCAGGCGAAGGGTGGCCAAACCCTCACCGCTCGCGGCTACTCCTATGGGACGCCTCAAGCCTTTGATTTCATAGACTTCTCGGCGGGATGCCCGTCAACGGCAGACGGCAACGCCAGGCGGGATGGGGCCTCTCATCCCGCCTGGCGTGACAAAAGTCGCGGTCGGGGCCTCAGCCCCGAGCGCATGCTTTTTGGGCAACAGGCCTCAGGCCGGAATCCTGACGACAACCTCGGCAACTTCGCCGTCCTTCAGCTCGACTGCCGAAGCCTTGGTCTTTGCCCCATTCACCTCCAGCGACACGGCCTTGGCCTTATTGTCGCGGATGACACGAACCTTGAGTTCCGCCCCCAGCATTTTGAGATTTGCCGAGTACCCATCCCAGTGGCTTGGCAGCTTCGGCTTGAACTGGACACGCTTGCCGCGCCGTTCGATGCCCAGAATGCCTTCGACCGCAGCCCTGTAGAGCCAGCCGGCAGAGCCGGTGTACCAGGTCCAGCCGCCACGGCCGCCCTTGCCGTTGCCGGCATTGTCGTCCCCGGCATAGATGTCGGCCGCCACGACATAGGGCTCGACTCGATAGTGCTCGGCCGTGGCCTCGTCGGTCGCGTGGTTGACGGGATTCAGCATCGAGAAACAACGATAAGCCTCGTCGACCTGCCCCATCTCGGCAAGCGCGATGACGAACCATGTGGCGGCGTGGGTGTACTGGCCGCCATTCTCGCGCACGCCAGGCGGATAGCTCTTGATGTAACCGGGGTCCTTTTCCGTCTTCGAGAATGGCGGCGTGAACAGCTTGACGATCTTCAGCTTGTCGTCGACGAGCAGCTTCGTTGCTTGCTCCATGGCGGTGGTCGACCGTGCCGGGTCGCCCTCTCCCGAAAGCACGCTCCAGGACTGGGCGATCGAGTCGATCTTGCACTCCTGCGAGTTGCGAGACCCCAAAGGCGTGCCGTCGTCGAAACTGCCGCGCCGGTACCATTCGCCGTCCCATGCGGTGCTCTCAAGCGCCCGCTTCAGAACATCGGCATGCTTTGCCCAGGCCTGTGCTCGCTTGGCATCACCCTCGGTCTTGGCGACGGGCGCGAAATCGCCCAGCGTCTTCAGCAGGAACCAGCCGAGCCAGACGCTCTCGCCCTTGCCGTGCTCGCCGACGCGGTTCATGCCGTCGTTCCAGTCGCCGCCGAGGATCAGCGGCAGGCCCGCGGGGCTGCTGCGCTTGATGGCGAGATCGAGCGCACGCGCGCAATGGTCGTAGAGCGTCGCTGTCTTCTTCGAGATTTCCGGGGTGAAGAAGGCATCGTGCTCGCCCTCGCCCAGCGGCTGTCCATCGATGAAGGCCAATTGCTCCTTGAGGATGGAGGCATCGCCGGTGACCAGCAAATAGCGCGCCGTAGCGTGGGCAAGCCAGACCACGTCGTCGGAGATCAACGTGCGTACGCCAGCACCCGTGCGCGGCAGCCACCAGTGCTGCACGTCGCCTTCGGGGAACTGCCGCCGCGCCGCGTTGAGGATCTGGTCGCGCGCCAGCTGCGGGTCATGTGCCAGCAGCGCCAGCGTATCCTGCAACTGGTCGCGGAAGCCGAAGGCGCCGCTGGCCTGATAAAAGGCCGAGCGGGCGCGGATGCGGCAGGCCAGGCTTTGATAGGGAAGCCAGTGGTTGACCATGGCGTCGAGCGCCTTGTCGGGCGTCTCGACCTGGATGGTGTCGAGGAAGCCGCGCCATTCGCGCTCATTGTCGGCCAATCGCTGGTCGAAGTCCTTGGCCCGATGCTCCTGCACCAGCGCGCTCGCCTCCTCGACCGACTCGGCGTCGCCGAGCAGCCAGAGCAGCGTCACGTCGCCGCCTGCCGGGATCTCGACGTCGCGGGCAATCGCCGCGCACGGAT
>NZ_RZRR01000732.1:0-2930 GCF_003998555.1 Mesorhizobium sp. M7A.F.Ca.CA.002.09.1.1
ATTTCACATCGGGGCGTCAAGGGCGATTCCGCGGCCTGCGGGCCGATTTACGCATCGCTCTGATGGATTCTATCATTTGCCTCGGCACCTTGCGCGGCGGCTGGCTAGATGTTTTCCGGCAGATAGATGTCGAAGGGCAGAAAGGTCTGGCCCGGAGCGTTGGCGGCGCCGGTTTCGATGGCATGCGCCATCAGGTCGACGAGCTCACGGCATAAAGCGGCGAGCGGGGTCGAGATCACCATGGTGAGGATGTTGTCGGCGAGCGCCGCGCGCGACTCGGCGTTGATCTCGTTGCAGACGACCACCGGCATGGTCGCGGGCTTCGCTGCCCGCAGCGCCGAGACCGCGCCTTCCATGCCACCGCCGGCGACGTAGCAGCCGGCAAGATCCGGATAGCGCGCCAGAAGATCGATCATCGCGTCATGGGTCACCTGGTTGGCTTCCAGATTGACCAGCGTTTCAAGCACGCTGAACTCCGGCGCATGCTCGCGGAAGAAGGAGCGAAAGCCGATCTCGCGCAGCTCATGGCCGTGGAAGCGGTGGCTGCCGACGAAGAGGGCGACCTTGCCGGGCCGCTTGGCTGCCTTGGAGATCATCCATGCGGCGGTGCGCCCGACCTTGCGGTTGTCGAGGCCGATATAGCCCTCCCGGATGCCGGCGGCAAAATCGGACAGCACCGAAAAGACCGGCTGCCCTCTCGCCTTCAAGGTTTCCACGACCGCTGTCAGGGTCGGATGGTCCGGACCGACCACGGCGATGGCCCTCGATTTCGCCGCCAGCCTGCGCATCTGGGAGGCGATCTCGTCGGGAGCCAGGGAGCTGGCGAAATCGATGCTCGCAACGCCGCGGAAGCGCTGCGATTGAGAGATGGCCAGTTCGAGTTCCCGCGCGAAGTCACCGTAGAAGGCATCGTTGCCCCGCAGCAGCAGGAAGCCCAGGCGGTACTCCGGCAACTCCTGGCGCATGCGCTGCTTGATAAGGCCGGCGGCGTGGTAGCCGATGTCGGTAGCGGTCTCGTAGACGCGGCGCGCTGTCTCTTCGCGCACCGGCAGCCGGTTGTTCAGCACGCGGTCGACGGTGGCGACACTGACGCCCGAGATGCGCGCCAGATCGGATATTGTCGGCCGCTTCACCATGCTTGCCTCGTCGGGTTTGCTCGAGCCCTTCGTACATCATCCTGATGGGAAATGATAGAAACTATCTTTATGATGTTGAGTCTATCATCAGTCGGCGTTACTTTGACGCCCGAAGCCAAGGGATTTCATGGCATTCGCTCTGGCGGATGCCTTTGCCGAGGGAGGCAATCATGTCCACTGCGCCGTCCCGGCGTGACTACAGCCTGATCGGCCGCGACGCCAAGCTCGCCGTCGAGACCGGCCTGTCGGCGGCCGAGTGGTATCACACCGACATACCGCGCAAGCAGATGAAGGAGCTGATGCAGCGCTCCGACGGGCCGGCGATCCGCGATACGGCGATCTGGTTCGCCGCCCTGACCGTCAGTGGCGCCGGCGGCGCCTGGCTCTGGGGCACATGGTGGTGCGTGCCGTTCTTCTTCGTCTATGGCGTGCTCTACGGCTCCTCGACGGATTCACGCTGGCACGAATGCGGTCACGGCACCGCCTTCCGCACGCAATGGATGAACGATGCGGTCTATCAGATCGCCTGCTTCATGATCATGCGCAATCCGGTGACCTGGCGCTGGAGCCACACGCGCCACCACACCGACACCATCATCGTCGGCCGCGACCCGGAAATCTCGGTGATGCGGCCGCCGGATCTGGTTCGCGCCATGCTGGGCTTCGTCGGCGTGCTCGACGCCTGGCATGCGATGAGCGATATGCTGCGCAACGCCGCCGGCACCGTCAGCGCCGCCGAAAAGACCTTCATTCCAGAACAGGAACAGCCCAAGGCGATCCGCGTCGCCCGCATCTGGACGGCGATCTATGCCGCCACCGTCGGGCTGGCGCTCTACACCGGTTCGTTCCTGCCGCTGATGCTGGTCGGCCTGCCCAGGCTCTACGGCGCCTGGCACCATGTCATGGTCGGGCTGCTGCAGCATGGCGGCCTGGCCGACAATGTCACCGACCACAGGCTGAACAGCCGCACCGTCTACATGAACCCGATCAGCCGCTTCATCTACTGGAACATGAACTACCATGTCGAGCATCACATGTTTCCGATGGTGCCCTATCATGCGCTGCCGAGGCTGCACGAACTGATCAAGCACGATCTGCCGGAAGCGACACCGTCGATCCTGGCCGGCTACCGCGAGATGATCCCGGTCTTCCTGCGCCAGCTGCGCAACGAGGACTATTTCCTCAAGCGCGAGCTGCCGCCGACCGCACGGCCATATCGCGAGGAATTCCACAACGACACTATCGCCGCCGCGGCGGAATGATCGTGCTTCCATCCGATCCAGACTGTTTATTTAACGCAATTCCGGACGGAAAACCGCTGCGCACTTTTTTGCTTTTGGGAGGACTTGAATGAGCGACTGGGTCGAGGCCTGCGCCACCGGCGACATAGACGAGGAGGATGTGATGCGCTTCGACCATGGCGGCCGCACCTTCGCCATCTATCGCAGCCCCGACGACGAGTTCTTCGCCACCGACGGCCTTTGTACGCATGAAAAGGTGCACCTGGCCGACGGGCTGGTGATGGATGACATCATCGAATGCCCCAAGCACAATGGCCGCTTCAACTACAAGACGGGTGACGCCCGCGGCGCCCCGGTCTGCGTCAACCTGAAAACCTATCCGGTCAAGGTCGATGCCGGCAAAGTCCTGATCCAGATCGGATGACCGATATGGCGGGGGGGATGCTCATCATCGGCGCCGGCGAATGCGGCGGGCGGGCGGCATTGGCGCTGCGCGACCTCGATTATCAGGGGCCGGTGACGCTGGTCGGCGACGAGCCGCATCTGCCCTATG
>NZ_RZRR01000733.1:0-2928 GCF_003998555.1 Mesorhizobium sp. M7A.F.Ca.CA.002.09.1.1
GCACAACGCATCGACGCAGTTCGCCGACGGCGGCGAATTCGGCATGGGCGCCGAGATCGGCATCGCCACCGGCAAGATGCATGCGCGCGGACCGGTGGGCGTCGAACAGCTGACGTCGTTCAAATACCGTGTGCGCGGGTCGGGACAGGTGAGACCTTGAGCGCTGGTCTTACCCTTCCCCTTGTGGGGAGGGTGGCGAGCACAGCGAGCCGGGTGGGGGGACGACGCTGAATTCCGCGATACCCCTACCCCGCTCCGCTTCGCGGATCGACCCTCCCCACAAGGAGGAGGGTAAAAGCTCAAAACCCAGCCTGATCGCGAAACAACTCCGCATTGTCCAGCTTCGACACCTCGATCACCGCTTGCGTGCGGCTGTAGACATTGAGTTTGCGCAGGATCTCCGAGACATGCGCCTTCACCGTGGTCTCTCCCACCTGCAGCTCGTAGGCGATCTGCTTGTTGAGCAGGCCCTGGCGCAGCATCTGCAGCACGCGCAGTTGCTGCGGCGTTAGCGTCGACAGGCGCTGCACCATGTCGGCGCGGTCGGCGCTGTCGGCGTCCGGCGGCCGGCCTTCGTAGGTCTCCGGCACATAGATCGCGCCTTCCATCACCGAGCGGATGGCTGCGGCGAGGTCGCTCTTGCGCGCCGATTTCGGGATGAAGCCGGCAGCGCCATAGGACAGCGCTTCGGAAATGATCTTCGGCTCCTCGTAACCAGAGACGATCACCACGGGCAGGCGCGGATAGCGGGTCCGGAGTTGCAGCAGGCCGTCAAAACCGTGCACGTCGGGCATCGAGAGGTCGAGAAGCGCGAGGTCGAACGGCTTGGCATCGGCCAGAAGATCGAGCGCCTCGGTGATCGAGCGCGCCTCCACCGTGTCGACTTCCGGATAGGCCATCTGCACGGCGCTGTGCAGCGCCTCACGAAACAGCGGATGGTCGTCGATGATCAGAAACCGGGCGCGATCGTGGGTTGCGGTCATGGGGTTCATTTCAGTTCGTGAGCGATTAGAATAACCTCTCCACCATGGCCAGATTATTGCCAAATAGTATATCGCCATCTCCGGCGGAAAGTGCCGCCGGCACTTTCTCGACCAAATCGCCTTGTCCAGGCCCCCAAATCGGTCGAATGTTCCGGCAACCAAGCAGAGACCCTTGATGACAGAATTCGTCCTTCCCCTGCCCGCAACCGCATCGGTGGCCGTTGCCGGCTCGTCCGATCGTTTTGCGGTGCGCCGTATCTACTGCGTCGGCCGCAACTACGCGGCGCATGCCCGCGAATTCGGCAATGACGAGCGTGATCCGCCCTTCTTCTTCACCAAGCCGGCCGACGCGGTGGTCGATTCCGGCACCGCTATCCCCTACCCGCCGCTGACGGCCAATCTGCACCACGAGATCGAACTGGTGGCCGCGATCGGCAAAGCCGGCTTCCGCATTCCCCGCGACAAGGCGCTGGACCATGTCTGGGGCTACGGCGTCGGCATCGACCTCACCCGCCGCGACCTGCAGGACGAGGCCAAGAAGGCCGCCCGGCCCTGGGACTGGTCGAAGGCCTTCGACCGCTCCGCCCCTTGCAGCCCGTTGGTGCAAGCGCACGAATCCGGCCACCCACAGAAGGGCCGCATCTGGCTCGCCGTCAACGGCAAGGTCAGGCAGGATGCCGACCTCGCCGAACTGATCTGGCCGATACCGGATATCGTGTCGATCTGCAGCGAGGCGATGGAGCTCGAGCCCGGCGACCTGATCTTCACCGGTACGCCAGCAGGCGTCGGCGCGGTTGGCCCCGGCGACACGATGACCGGCGGCGTCGACGGCATCGGCACCATCGAAATAACCATCGGCCAGCCGAAGTGAGCGCATGAGCAAACTCGTCCTGCACAACTACTATCGCTCCTCCACCTCCTACCGGGTGCGGATCGCGCTGGAGATGAAGGGGCTGAGCTACGACTATATCCCGCATCATCTGCGCCATGGCGAGCACCTCGAACCAGCCTATCTCGCGGTCAATCCGCAAGGGCTGGTGCCGGCGCTGGTGCTCGGCGACGGCACGCTGCTGACGCAATCGCTGGCGATCATCGAATTCCTCGACGAGACCAGCCCGGAACCACCGCTATTGCCAGGGGATGCGGCCGGTCGGGCACGGGTCAGAATGCTGGCGCAGATGATCGCCTGCGACATCCACCCGGTGAACAATCTGCGCGTGCTGACCTCGCTGCGCACGCTGTTCGGCGCCGGCGACGAGGACGTCGTCAACTGGTTCCGCCACTGGGTGAACGAGGGCTTTCAGCCGCTTGAAAAGATCCTGGCCTTGTCGGCGGAGACCGGAACATTCTGCCATGGCGACGCGCCGGGTCTGGCTGACATCTGCCTCGCCGCACAGATTGCCAGCAATGCCCGCTTTGGCGTCGATCTGACGCCCTACCCGACGATCGCGCGCATCAACGCCGCCTGCATGGCGCTGCCGGCCTTCCAGAAAGCGGCGCCCCAGAACCAGATCGACGCGGAATAAGGCGTCATCTGCGTAGCGTCGGCACCGGAACAGTATGGCTGGCGGAATCGATTTTCGCTTGACCGGATAGGGAATCGGCTATCGTTTCCCGCAGGCCGTGTGAAAGGTGGTGTTGCCGATGAAAGCCGTCGTCTTCGAGAAATTCGGCGAAGCGCCGAGGATCCAGACCGTTCCTGATCCGAAGCCGGCAGCCGATGGCGTCGTCATCAAGGTCGAGGCGACCGGTCTGTGCCGCAGCGACTGGCATGGCTGGATGGGTCATGACGAAGGCATCACGCTGCCGCACGTGCCGGGCCATGAACTTGCCGGCATCGTCGTCGCCGCGGGCAAGCAGGTCACACGCTGGAAGGCCGGCGAGCGCGTCACAGTGCCGTTCGCCGTCGGCTGCGGCCGCTGCTTCGAGTGTAATTCGGGCAATC
>NZ_RZRR01000734.1:0-2922 GCF_003998555.1 Mesorhizobium sp. M7A.F.Ca.CA.002.09.1.1
GGCTCTATGTGTCTCCGGACGCGCTGAGCAAGGCTCAGCAGCTCATCGGCGCAAAGCAGGTCGCTGCCGCGGACAAATCGGCAACCGGCAAGCCGGCAGCGGGCGACAAGGCGGCAGGTGGCGGCGGTGCCGCCCGCTCGGCTTCCATCCTCTCGGCCGTCGCCTCGACAGCCGATTTCCCGATCCGGCGTTATGCGATCGGCTTCGTCTCGTCTCCCGCCGTCGTCAACATCAACGCGCGGGTGTCCAGCCAGATCGTCTCGATCGACGTCAAGGATGGGCAGATGGTCAGGGTCGGCGACGTTCTGTTCTCGCTCGATGACCGGGCGCTGAAGGCGCAGCTTGCCAAGGATCAAGCGGCGCTCGCCAAGGATCAGGCGATGCTCGCCAGCTCGCAGTCCGATCTCCAGCGCGCCAAGGATCTGGTTGCCAAGCAGGCCGGCACGCAGCAGACCTACGACCAGGCCGTCGCCGCGCAGAAGGCTGCCGCTGCGACCGTTGACGCCGACAAGGCGACAATCGACGCCGACAATGTCCAGCTTGGCTTCGCCACGATCACGGCGCCGATTTCCGGCAGGCTGGGTGCGGTCAGAGTCGCCGTCGGCGATCTCGTCACCGTCAGCAATGGCAACAGCAGCACGGCGACCCCGCTGGTGACCATCACCCAGATGGACCCGCTGCAGGTCAACTTCAATCTGCCGGAAAGCAATCTCGCCCTGCTGCACAAGGCGCTTGCCAATCCGCAGCAGGGCGCGGTGACACTGACCAAGGATGGTGACGCGACGCCGATCGGCAAGGGCACGCTCGATTTCGTCGACTCCAGCGTCGACACTGCGTCGGGCACTATCGCGACGCGGGCAAGTATTCCCAATGCCGACCTTTCGCTATGGCCCGGCCAGTATGTGAATGTCGTGCTCGACGCCGGCATCATGCCGCAGATGACATCGGTTCCTACCGTCGCCGTGCAGCCAAGCCAGAAGGGCCCTTTCGTCTATGTGGTCAAGCCGGACAACACGGTCGAGATGCGGCCGGTGCAGGTGGCGCTGACCGAAGGCGACAACAGCGCCATCAGCCAGGGGCTGAAAAGCGGTGAGAAGGTTGTCACCGAGGGCCAGACACGGCTGAAGGACGGCGCCGCGGTGCATGAAGGCAAGACCACGGCGGGTGCCGCTGCGCCCAAGGTGGCCGAGGCGACCAGCGCCGGCGAGGCCGCCCAATGATCTCCGAATTCTGCATACGCCGGCCCGTCGCCACCCTTCTGATGTCGTTCGCCCTCGTGCTGGGCGGGCTGTTCGCCTACAAGTTCCTGCCGGTGGCCGCACTGCCCAGCGCCGAATTCCCGGTGGTCAACGTCTCGGCCTCGCTGCCCGGCGCCTCGCCGGAAACCATGGCGACATCGGTGGCGACGCCGCTGATCAAGCAGTTCGCCACCATCGCCGGCATCGATTCGATCTCGACCACCAATTCGCTTGGCCAGACTTCGATCGCCATCCAGTTCGTGCTCAACCGAGACATCGACGCGGCGGCGGCCGACGTGCAGGCGGCGATCGCGCGCACGCAGAAATCATTGCCGCCGCAGATGACGGCGCCGCCGAGCTATCGCAAGGTCAATCCGGCCGACGCGCCGATCCTTTTGATGTCGCTGGTCAGCGACACGGTTCCGCTGACCGACCTCGATGCGTTCGCGGAAAACGTCATCTCGCCGTCGCTGTCGACCATCGACGGCGTGGCGCAGGTCTCGATCTTCGGCCAGCAGAAATACGCGGTGCGCATCCAGATCGACCCGACCGCGCTTGCCGCACGCGGCATCTCGATCGATCAGCTGCAGGCGGCGGTTGCCTCGGCCAACAGCAACACGCCGCTCGGCGTGCTCCAGAACGACAAGCAGCAGCTCACCATCACCGCCAACACGCAGCTGACCGACGCCGCCGGTTTCTCCAACATCATCATCGCCACCAAGAACGGTCACCCGGTACGGCTGGGCGAGGTGACCCGCGTGGTCGATTCGGTGCAGACGACCACGACCGCAAGTTGGTACGATGGCACCCGCGCGATCATCATGGCCGTGCAGCGCCAGCCCGACGCCAACACTGTCGACGTCGTCGACAAGGTCAAGGCGATGCTGCCGTCCTTCAAGGACCAGATGCCGGCCGCCGCCGACATCAAGTTGCTTAACGACCGCTCCAGTTCGATCCGGCAGGCGGTCAGCGACGTGCAGTTCACGCTGCTGCTCACCATTGCCCTGGTCATCATGGTGATCTTCGTGTTCCTGCGCCGGGTGACGGCGACAATCATCCCGGCCGTGGCGGTGCCGATCTCGCTGATCGCCACGCTCGGCGCGATGTTCCTGTTCGGCTTTTCCATCGACAACATCTCGCTGATGGGCCTGACGCTGGCGGTCGGCCTCGTCGTTGACGACGCCATCGTGATGCTTGAAAACATCTTCCGCCACATGGAGGAGGACGGGCTGTCGGCCTTCGACGCCTCGCTGAAGGGCGCGCGCGAAATCGGCTTCACCATCATCTCGATCTCGATCTCGCTGGTGGCGGTTTTCATCCCCGTGCTGCTGATGGGCGGCGTCATCGGGCGCATCTTCAACGAGTTCGCCGTGGTGGTGACGGTCGCCATCCTGGCGTCGATGTTCGTGTCGCTGACGCTGACGCCGATGCTGTGCTCGCGGCTGCTGTCGGTGACCAAAGCCGACCGCGACAAGCATGGCCCCGGTCACAAGCAGGACCTCGTCACGCGCGGCTACGACAGGGTCTTGAGCTTCTGCCTGCGGCACACCTTCCTGGTGTTCCTCGTCTTCGTCGGCACCGCGGCAGCGTCGGTGTGGCTGATCCAGATCTCGCCGAAGGGCTTCTTCCCGCAAGAGGATATCGGCCAGATATCGGTGACCACCATTGCCCGCCAGGACATCTC
>NZ_RZRR01000735.1:0-2908 GCF_003998555.1 Mesorhizobium sp. M7A.F.Ca.CA.002.09.1.1
TCCCTTGGCTCCGATCTTGCCCTCGGTGCCGGCAAGCAGGCGCGAAATGTTTTCCCGGTGCTTGATGAAAACGATGACGCTCATCACCACGAACAATCCGGCAATTTGCGGCGTGCTCAGGACATAGAGGGCGATCGGCACGATGACCGCCGCCGTCAGCGCCGCAAGCGAGGAATAACGGAAGAGGAATGCCATCACCAGCCAGACGACGGCGAAGATCAGCGCTACCTGCCAGGCAAGGCCGATCAGCACGCCGAGATAGGTGGCGACGCCCTTGCCGCCCTTGAAGCCCAGCCATACCGGGAAGAGATGACCGAGAAAGGCGCCGAGACCGGCCCAGATCGCCAGGTCAGGCGCGAAATAGCCAGCAATCAGCACGGCGGCCGTGCCCTTCAGCGCGTCGAGCAACAGCGTCGCCGCGGCTAGGCCCTTGTTGCCGGTGCGCAGAACATTGGTGGCGCCGATGTTGCCCGAGCCGATCTGGCGCACATCGCCAAGGCCGGCCGCGCGGGTGAGCAGAAGTCCGAACGGAATCGAGCCCAGGAGATAGCCGAACACAAGCGCTGGGATGAGGCTGTAAGTCATTGTTTCCCCCGCATTTCCCCCAGTTTGGCCGGATCAGGCGCGGTGCGCGGGTTGTCCGGCTCAGACGGAGAACACTGTGCGGCCCGCAACCAGCGTTTGCAAGACCTTGCCTTGCAGGCGCGCACCTTCGAAACAGGTGTTTTTTGAGCGCGAACGAATGCCGCTTTCGCTGACGATCCAGGGTTCGTCGAGGTCGACAAGCGCAAGATCGGCGACAGCGCCGGGCTTCAGCGTGCCACCGGGCAGTCCGAACAGTTTTGCCGGGGCCGTGGACAGGGTCTCGATCAGCCTCAGCAACGGCACGTCGCCATTGTGGTAGAGCCGCAAGGCCGCGCCCAGCAGCGTCTCCAACCCGATGGCGCCGGCCGCCGCATCGGCGAAGGGCAGGCGCTTGGTGTCGACATCCTGCGGATCGTGCGAGGAGACGATGACGTCGATCGTACCGTCCCTGACCGCCTCGATCATCGCCAGCCGGTCTTCCTCGGCACGCAATGGCGGCGTCAGGCGAAAGAAGGTGCGGTATTCGCCGACATCGTTTTCATTGAGCGACAGATTGTGGATCGCCACGCCCGACGTCACCGTCGCCCCGTCGGCCTTGGCACGCGTCACGGCGTTTGCCGCCATCGCCGTCGAGATCTTCGCCGCATGGTACGAACCGCGCGTCAGCCGCGCCAGCGCAAGGTCGCGTTCCAGCGGGATGGATTCGGCCTCGCGCGGAATGCCGGAAAGGCCGAGCCAGCTGGCGTAGAGGCCTTCATTCATCACGCCGGATGAACCGAGGTCCGCATCCTGCGTCTCATGCACGATGGTGGCGCCGAAGTCGCGCGCATAGGTCAGCGCGCGGCGCATCACCAGCGCACTCGATATGGTGTGGCGGCCATCGGTGAAGGCGACCGCGCCGGCTTCGCGCAGCAGGCCGAACTCGGTCATCTCGCGCCCGTCGAGGCCCTTGGTGATCGCCGCAGCCGGAAAGACGTTGACGATAGCCGTGTCTTTGGCGGTGCGCAGCACGAACTCGACAAGCGCCACATTGTCGATCACCGGGTCGGTATCGGGCATCATGACGATGGAGGTGACGCCGCCAGCCGCCGCCGCGACACTCGCCGACGCAATGGTTTCGCGATGCTCGCCGCCCGGTTCGCCGATGAAGACGCGGCCGTCGATAAGGCCTGGAATGATCGCCTTGCCGGCGCAGTCGATAATGGTGGCGCCCTCGGGCGCGCCCTGGTTGAGCGCTGGCTTGCCGGCGGCAACGATCTTGCGGCCATCGACGATGACGGCGCCGATCTCGTCCATGCCGCGCGAGGGGTCGACGATGCGGGCGCGCTCAAAGACCGTTATGCTCATGCGCCGCGGCCCTCTTGATTGCGACGGGGATCGAGCAGCGCTTCCATGACCGCCATGCGCACAGCAACGCCCATTTCGACCTGTTCCTGGATGACGCTTTGCGGGCCGTCGGCGATTTCCGAAGCGATCTCGACGCCACGGTTCATCGGTCCGGGGTGCATCACCAACGCGTCGTCTTTGGCCGCCTTCAGTTTTTCCGCATCGAGGCCGAAATAGCGGAAATACTCGCGCACCGAAGGCACGAAGGCGCCTTCCATGCGCTCGCGCTGCAGGCGCAGCATCATCACCACATCGGCGTCCTTGAGGCCTTCGGCCATCGAACGGGTGACGATGACGCCCATCTTCTCGATGCCAGTGGGCAGCAGCGTCGACGGCGCAACGACGCGCACCTGCGCGCCGAGCGCGTTGAGCAGCATGATGTTGGAGCGCGCCACGCGCGAATGCAGGATGTCGCCGCAGATCGCCACGATCAGCTTCGACAGCGGGCCTTTGGCGCGGCGGATGGTCAGCGCGTCGAGCAGCGCCTGTGTCGGGTGCTCATGCGCGCCGTCGCCGGCATTGACGACGGAGCAGCCGACCTTCTGCGCGAGAAGCGCGGCCGCACCGGCCGACTGGTGGCGGATGATCAATATGTCGGGCCGCATGGCATTCAGCGTCATCGCCGTGTCGATGAGCGTTTCGCCCTTCTTCACCGAAGAGCTTGCCACCGACATGTTCATGACATCGGCGCCAAGCCGCTTTCCGGCCAGTTCGAACGACGACTGCGTGCGCGTCGAGGCTTCATAGAACAGGTTGATCTGTGTGCGGCCGCGCAGCGTCGAGGTTTTCTTCTCGGACTGCCGCGAGATCGCGACCGCCCGGTCCGCCCTGTCGAGCAACAGCTCGATGTCGGCAGGGGAAAGGTCGCGGATGCCCAGAAGATGGCGTTGAGGATAGGGGGACGAAGCGTCGGTCATCTCAAGGGGCTGCTATAGGG
>NZ_RZRR01000736.1:0-2901 GCF_003998555.1 Mesorhizobium sp. M7A.F.Ca.CA.002.09.1.1
GTTTCATTTACCGTGCCGAACGGCGCCACCCTCAATCTCGATCTGTCGGCGCTGACCCAGCTTGGCACCGGCTTCACGGTTTCCGACGCCCAGGTCAACGGCAACGCACCGAGCACCATCGACAAGGTCCAGATCAGCAAGGACGGCACCATCTACGCCCAGTACAAGGACGGCTCGACCAAGCCGCTCTACAAGATCCCGCTGGCCGACGTACAGAGCCCGGACCAGCTCAAGGCGCTGCCTGGCAACGTCTATTCGCAGGGCACCGAGTCCGGCGCGGTTCGTGTCGGCTTTGCCAATGAAGGCAAGCTCGGCTCCATCATCTCCGGCGCGCTCGAGAATTCCAACGTCGATATCGCCGAAGAACTGACCAACATGATCGCGGCACAGCGCAGCTACACCGCCAATTCGAAAGTCTTCCAGACCGGTTCCGATCTGATGGACGTCCTTGTCAACCTGAAGAGATAAGACGGGCGTCGCCCGCGAAAGACCCGCATGTCACTGTCTACCGCATTGAGTATCGCCCAGTCGGCGCTTATGAACACCGCGCGACAGACCAGCGTTGTCTCGCGCAATGTCGCCGACGCCTCCAACCCGGACTATTCGCGGCGCCAGGCCGTCGTCACCAGCACGGCGCCGGGTGCGCGCTCGGTCGATATCCAGCGCGCAGCCAACGAGCTTCTGTTTCGCCAGAATCTCGCCGCGCTATCGGCCTGGAGCGGCCAGAACGCTCTCTACAACGGCATGGATCAGTTGGGTGTTGCGGTCAATGGCGTCGACAATGCGTCCTCGCCCTCGACTGCGATCGCCAACCTGCAGCAGGCGCTGCAGCTCTACGCCACCTCGCCGTCGAATCAGAACCTCGGCGCCTCCGTCATCGACGCCGCCAAACAGGTCGTGCGCTCGCTCAATGAGGGCTCCAAGGCAGTCCAGGATTTCCGCACCCAGACCGACGGTCAGATTGCCACCGCCGTCGACGACCTGAACTCGCTGCTCGGCCAATTCCAGGATGCCAACACGGCCGTCATGTCCGGAACCCGTTCCGGCACCGACGTTTCCGATGCGCTCGACCAGCGCGATGCGCTTTTGAAGAAGATTTCGAACTATGTCCCGGTGTCGACCTTCACGCGAGGCGACAATGACATGGTCATCACCACCGGCGACGGCACGACCTTGTTCGAGACGATACCGCGCACGGTCACCTTCGCGGCGTCGGCAGGCTATACCGCGGGTGCCGCCGGCAATGCCGTCTACATCGACAATGTGCCGATCTCGGCGGGAGCTGGTGGCAACACCAGCGCCAGCGGCACGCTTGCCGGCCTGCTGCAATTGCGTGACGGCGTCGCCTCGACCATGCAGAGCCAGCTCGACGAGACCGCGCGTGGCCTGATCACAGCCTTTGCCGAGACCGCACCCTCGATGGCCAACGCCGCCGGCCTGTTCACCTGGTCTGGTGCGCCGGCCGTGCCGGCCGCCGGCACGCTGGTCAACGGCCTTGCCGCGTCCATCAGCGTCAATGCAGCGATGGACCCGAGCACCGGCGGCAACCCGATGCTGCTGCGCGACGGCGGAGCCAACGGTGCGGCCTACGTCGCCAACACGGGCGGTGGCGCATCCTATTCCACCCTTCTGGTTGCCTATGGCGACCGGCTCGACCAGCCGATGACTTTCGACCCCGCCGCCGGGGTTTCGGCAACGTCCAGCGTGTCCGACTACGCCGCCAGTTCGATCGGCTGGTTCGAGGGCGTGCGCCAGCAGGCTTCGACCGCCTCCGACGCCAAGGAAGCACTGGCGTCGCGCAGCGCCGAGGCGCTGTCCAACGCGACCGGGGTCAATGTCGACCAGGAAATGTCGCTGCTGCTCGACCTCGAACACACCTACCAGGCATCGGCCCGGATGATGAAAACCGTCGACGACATGATGACGGCCTTGCTCAACGCGGTGGGATAATTCCATGACTTCAGTCTCCTCGGCCGCAATCTCCAATGCCATGCGCTCCCAGCAGATGCGCATGCAGGCCGAACTCGTCAAAGCCACGAAAGAATCCTCGACGGGCAGGGTCGCCGACGTCGGCCTGGCTCTCGGCGGGCGCACCACCCAGGCCGTCACTTTCCAGCGCGATCTTGACCGGCTCAACGTCATCATCGATTCCAACGGCCTGGTCGGCGCCCGGCTCTCCTCGACGCAGACCTCGCTTGGTCAACTCTCGACCGCCGCTCAGACGTTCCTGTCCGCCCTGACCACCGCCTCCTCAAGCGACTCGTCCAACAGCCTCACCCAATCCTCCGGCAAGGCGACCATCCAGCAGCTGACCTCGATCCTCAACACCAGCGTCAATGGCGAATACCTGTTCGCCGGCACCAACACCGACGTCAAGCCAATCAACGACTTCACAGCTGCCGGCTCCCCCGCCAAGGCGGCATTCGACGCCGCTTTCGTCGCCAATTTCGGCTTCACCCAGGATGATCCGCTCGCGGCCGACATCACGGCTGCCCAGATGGACGATTTCATCACCAATGATGTCGCCCCGCAGTTCACGGGCGCTGGTTGGCAGGGCAACTGGTCGAACGCCACCGACCAGCAGATCGTCAGCCGCATCGCACTCAACGAAACCACACCGACGTCGACCAGCGCCAACAGCGCCGGCATCCAGAAGCTCGCAATGGCGGCAGCCATGGTCAGCAGCCTGATGTCCAGCAACATCAGCCAGGCGGCGAAGAATACGGTTGTCAGCCGCTCCACCACATTGGTTGGCGAAGCGCTGAGCGGCATTGGCCAGCTTCAATCCGAGACCGGCATCGTCCAGAAGCGGGTTTCCGATGCCAACGATCGGATGAAAACGCAGGTCGACCTTTTCGAACGGCACATTCTCGACCTGGAAGCTGTCGATCCGGCCGAAGC
>NZ_RZRR01000737.1:0-2894 GCF_003998555.1 Mesorhizobium sp. M7A.F.Ca.CA.002.09.1.1
AGCCAGATGTCGGCGTCGAGCCCGATCTGGTGCGAGGCATGCCCGGTCAGCATCGGGCCGCCGCGCGGCTGCGAAATGTCGCCGATCAGCAGGCCCGGCCAACCATCGGCTGCCGCGTCGCGCGACAATTTCTCGATCACCGCGATCATAGCCGGATGGCCCCAGCGACGGTTGCGGGACGGCCGCATCACCTCCCAGGTCGGACCGTCCATGGGAATGGCGACGCCGCCGGCAAAACAGCCCTTGGAATAGAAGCCGATCGATTGCGCCGCGCTCGCGGCTGGCAGTTTCTTGGCGCCGAACAGGTCTTTTGCCCGTTCCTCGGCCGCGGCCGGCCGTACGGCTAGACCGGCAAGGACGAACAGGCCGAGAGCGGCCGCCAGCCTGAATTTTTTGCCGAGAGATGGCTGTATCGGTGTTTTCATGAAACCGGATCCCCACCAGGCCGAATCATAGCATGCAACGCGGAACGCTTCGATCGATAGAGCGGTTCACCGAAACGGTGAACCGCTCTATCTCTGTTTTGACGCAATCCCGGACGGAGAACCGTGTCACACTTTTCCTGGAATTGCTTTTAGCGCTTCATCGGGCTGCGCGCCTCGCCGTCGCGCCAGTCGCCGCTCGCCCACATATGGTCGAAGGCGGCGCGGTAGTCCGGAAAGCGCAGGGAATAGCCCGCCGCCTTGATCGCCGCGTTGCCGACGCGCTTGTTCTCGCCATAGAAGGACCGCGCCATGGGCGAAAGTTGGGCGGCGTCGAAAGGAATCTCGGGCGGCGGTTCGATGCCCATCAATGATGCGGCATAGGCGACGACGTCCTGCGGCGGCGCCGGCAGATCGTCGGTGACGTTGAAGATGCCGCCTTTATTGCCTTGGATGAGCTGCCACAGGGAGCCTGCAATGTCGTCGCAATGAATGCGGTTGAACACTTGGTCGGGCTTGACCAGCCGCCTTGCGCTGCCGTTTTCCAGATTGAGCAGGGCATTGCGGCCCGGCCCGTAAATGCCGGAGAGTCGCAGGATCGCCACCGGCCGGCGAATCTCGCGGCCCAGCTCCAGCCAGTCCTGCTCTGCCGCCACCCGCATCATCGAACGCTTCGACACCGGCCGGCATTCAGCCGTTTCATCGACCCAGGCGCCGTCATAATTGCCGTAAACCCCGACCGTAGAGAGATAGCCGATCCATTCCAGCGCCGGCATTTGAGCGATTGCCTCTCGGGCGGCACCCAGCACGGGATCGCCAGCCTCCTCCGGGGCGACCGAAATCAGCAGATGCGTTGTCTTTTCCAGTGCATCGCCGATTTCCTCGGTCAGCGCACCGTCGAACAGCAGCGGGGCGATGCCGGCCTGCCGTAGCGTCTCGAATTTTTCCGGCGAGCGTGTCGTGCCGAAGATCGTCGCGGCGCCTTTGTTGGCCCGAGCAAAAGCCCTGCCGGAATAGCCGGCGCCGAAGATGAATATCTGCTTTTCGCTCATGCATTCGCCCTGGTTGGCCGCGCCAGACGCCATTCGTCGCGCACGGCTTCGTCGCTCTCGGTTTTCAGGCCGAGGGCTGCCCTTTCTGAATATTCGGCATCGGGCACCAGCCGCGCCAGCGCCCAAATTGCCGCGCCCCGCACCAGCTGCGAGGCATCGTCCAGCAAGGCGCGCACAGTGTCGGCAAGAGAGGCATCGCCGGAATTGCCGGCGGCGATCAGCACGTTGCGGATGAACCGATCGCGGCCGATGCGTTTTATCGGCGAACCGGAGAAGAAAGCGCGGAAGGCCGCGTCATCGAGACCCAAAAGGTCGGCGAGCGGTGGTTCGCGCAGATCATCGCGCGCGGCGAGTTTTGCTTCCGAAGCCGCCCGGGCGAATTTGTTCCACGGGCAGGCGGCTAAACAGTCATCGCAGCCATAGATGCGGTTGCCGATCTTTTCGCGGAATTCGTGCGGAATCGGCCCCTTGTTCTCGATGGTGAGATAGGAAATGCAGCGCCGCGCATCGAGCCGGTAGGGCGCCGGAAAAGCATCGGTCGGGCATGCGTCGAGGCAGGCGCGGCAGGAGCCGCAATGGTCGATTTCGGCGCGGTCGGGCACCAGTTCAGCGGTGGTGAAGATGGTGCCGAGGAACAGCCAGGAGCCGTGCTCGCGGCTGACCAGATTGGTGTGTTTGCCTTGCCAGCCAAGCCCGGCGGCTTCGGCCAGCGGCTTTTCCATGACAGGTGCGGTGTCGACGAACACCTTCACGTCACCGCCGGCGCGGGCAACGAGCTTGCCGGCGATCTCCTTCAGCCGGCCTTTCATCACATCGTGATAGTCGCGGTTTTGCGCATAGACCGAGATCGCGCCGCGGTCGCGCTTGGCCAGCACTTCGCGAAGATCATGGTCGGGGCCGTAGTTCATCGCCAGCACGACGATCGAGCGTACCTGCGGCCAGAGGGCCGTTGGTTCACTGCGGCGTTGCAGCGTCTCGGCGATCCAGTCCATTGAGCCGTGAAAGCCATCGGCGACGAATTCGGCCAGGCGCGCCGGCGCCAGCGGGATCGCATCGGGGGAGGTGACGGCGACGGCATCGAAGCCGGCGCGCTGCGCCTCAGCGTCGATCAGCGCGCGCAGTTTTGCGGCGTCAGAAGTCGAGGTCCGCATAATGCGACACCGGTGACAGGCCGCGCACCCGGTCGGTCAAAAGCGGCCGGAAGGAAGGCCGCGACTTGACCCGCGTGTACCATTCGCGAGCAGCGCTGTGCTCGCGCCAGTCTATCTCGCCGAGATAATCGAGCACCGACAGCGTCGCCGCGGCCGCGAGATCGGCATAGGTGACCCTCGAGCCGGCCAGCCAATGGCGGGTGCCGGCCAGCCAGTTGGTGTATTTCATGTGCTCGCGGATGTTGGCGCGCGCCGCACGGGTCGCGCCC
>NZ_RZRR01000738.1:0-2880 GCF_003998555.1 Mesorhizobium sp. M7A.F.Ca.CA.002.09.1.1
CATCGAATTCATCCAGCTTGAGCCGACGAAGGCGCTGGCGGTGCTGGTGTCGCAGAATGGCGACGTCGAAAACCGCGTCGTCGACCTGCCCGCCGGGATCACCGTCTCGCAACTGCACGAGGCCTCGAATTTCCTCAACGCCCATATACGCGGCCGCACGCTGGCCGAGGCGCGGATCGAGATCGCTCGCATCAAGGAAGAAACCAGGGCCGCGCTCGACACGCTGTCGCAGGACCTGGTGGAGAAGGGGCTGGCGGTGTGGGCCGGCGCCGACAGCGGCCTGCCGGCACGGCTCATCGTGCGCGGGCGTGCCAATCTGCTTGAAAACGTCACCGCCCAGGCCGACATCGAGCTGCTGCGCCATCTGTTCGAGGACATGGAGACGCAGGACGGGCTTATCCAGCTGCTTGACCTCGCCGAGCAGGGCTCGGGTGTGCGCATCTTCATCGGCTCGGAAAACAAGCTGTTTTCGCTGTCGGGCTCGTCGCTGGTCGTCGCCCCCTATCGCGACAAGGATGCCCGCGTCGTCGGCGCGCTCGGCGTCATCGGCCCGACCCGGCTGAATTACGCGCGCATCGTCCCAATGGTCGACTATACGGCGCAGCTGATTTCACGCATGCTGCGCTGAGCTGATCCAACCGAGGAGACGACGATGGCGCTCGAAGAATTCAAGGCCCGGATCAGCCTGCTGCTCGAGGAGATGGTCAACCAGCCGGAAGACCAGCACGAGATCCAGGAGCAGCTGCGCGAAAAACTGCAGGAAATGCGCGCCATGGGCCTGCCGCTGCCGGCTGACCTCGTCGAGTTGGAAAAACGCCTCGACGACGATTTCTACGCCGCCGGGACCTGAACCGGAAAACCGCAAGCTTCCTTCACCTCATCGTGTGCCGTGGAACGATCGACGAAACCGGTCGTTCCTGTTTTCACGCCCGAACACTGGAGGACCGAATGATGCGTTTTGCCGGCCCGGCACTTTCCGCCGCACTGTTTGTCTCGACCGCTTCATTCGCCCAGCAGGCGGACGAACCGGTACTGAAAGGCGCGGCTGCCTTCGGCGACTGGCGAGCGGACAAGCCGGGCACCCGCCGGCTGATCAGACCGGATGATCTGCCCAAGCCCAATGCCACCCGGTCGACCTCGAACAGCGCCGGCATCGCGGACATGCCGGCAGACGCGAAGCTGCAACTGCCGCCGGGGTTCTCGGCCGAGCTGGTTGCATCGGGCATCGACAATCCACGCGTCGTGCGCGTCGCGCCGAATGGCGACCTGTTCGTCGCCGACAGCAAAGCCAACCAGGTCCGCATCTATCGCCTCGCCGAAGGCAGTGCGAAGCCGGCGCAGGACGGCATCTTTGCCGGCAATCTCAACCGACCCTATGGCATTGCCTTCTATCCGCCGGGCCCTGACCCGCAATGGGTCTATGTCGCCAACAGCGACAGCATCGTGCGCTTTGCCTACCGCAATGGCGAACTGAAGGCCTCCGGCGACCCGGAAACCATCGTCGGCAACATCCCCGCCAGTCATCACTGGACCCGCGATATCGCCTTCTCGCCGGACGGCAAGACGCTTTACCTTTCGGTCGGCTCGGGATCGAATGTCGCCGAGGACATGGGCCGGGAGCCGAAAGGCGGACTCGATGCCTGGGCGAAATCGCAGCCGCTGGGTGCAGCCTGGGGTTCTGAAGACGGCCGCGCCGACGTGCTGACCTTCGATCCCGATGGCAAGAACGGCCGCATCTTTGCCGCCGGCCTGCGCAACTGCTCGGGTATGACCGTGCAGCCGGCGACCGGCGCGCTGTGGTGCGTCGTCAACGAACGCGATGCGCTTGGCGACAATGTGCCACCCGAATACGCGACCGTGGTCAAGGAGGGTGCCTTCTATGGCTGGCCCTGGTACTATATCGGCAACAATGAGGATCCGCGCCACAAGGGTGAGCGCCCCGATCTTGCCGGCAAAACGACCGTTCCCGATGTGCTGATGCAGGCGCATTCGGCGCCGCTCACCATCGCCTTCTACGAGGGGAAGAGCTTTCCAGCTGAATACAAGGGCGATGCGTTCGTCGCTCTGCATGGTTCATGGAACCGCGGCAACAGGACCGGCTACAAGGTGGTGCGGTTGCTGTTCAAGGACGGCAAGCCGACCGGCGCGTATGAGGATTTCATCACCGGCTTCGTCGTTTCCAACGGTGAGGTCTGGGGCCGGCCGGTCGGCGTGGCGATTGCGAGCGACGGTGCGCTGATCGTCAGCGAGGACGGCAACGGCACCATCTGGCGTGTCACCCATGGCGACGGTCCGTCCTGATCTGCTCAGGTAACGCAGGCCCCCTCACCCGGATTGCCAACCGAATTGCGAAGAGCAATTCGGGAACAATCCGACCTCTCCCCGAGGGGAGAGGAGTCAGCAGACGCTGGCGCCCGTCTCTTCTCCCCTCGGGGAGAAGGTGGCCGCGAAGCGGCCGGATGAGGGGGCTTCGTAAGGCGAGCCCTCGATATCTGGTGCAATGGAATCCGGCCCCAGGGAATTCAATCTTGGCCTGTCCCATGCAATAAAACGCTCTGATCCGAGACCAGTGCCATGACCCTTACCGGATTCCTCGCCTATAGTGCGGCCCTCGGCATCGCCGCCGCGATTCCTGGTCCCGGCATCACCGCGCTGGTCGCCCGTGCGCTCGGCTCAGGCTTCCGCTCGTCGCTGGCGATGTCGTTTGGCCTGATGGTTGGCGACATCACCTATCTGACCGCCGTGGTGCTTGGCCTCGCCTTCGTCGCACAATCCTTCGGCATGGTTTTCCTGGCCATCAAATGGCTCGGCGTCGCCTATCTCGCCTTTCTCGGCTGGCGCTTCTGGAACAGCGGCATCACGCCCGAGACCGTCGAGGCC
>NZ_RZRR01000739.1:0-2867 GCF_003998555.1 Mesorhizobium sp. M7A.F.Ca.CA.002.09.1.1
GGCCTCCAGCGCGATCGCCACCAGCCGGCGGCCGATGCCGAGATTCTTGAAGGCCGGCCGCACGGCGAGCGGCCCGAGCATCAATGCGCGGCCGGCACCGGCGGCGATGCGGGTCATGCGCACCGAGGCGACGACGATGTCGCCATTGACGGCGACAAAGGACAGCGAGCGCTCGTGCCCTCCGGCCTCACGAATCTTGTAGGCGGCCAGCACAAAGCGGCCGGGCCCGAAGGCTTCGTCGTTGATGGCTTCGATCTCGGGGTCGTGCGCCGGGGTTTCCGGCAGGTATTTCACGTCGGCAAGGCTCATGGTCTTTGCGGTCCGGTACAAGGAGGAAAGGTTGCTGCAAACGGCAGCATTCGCCAGTCAGCGCTTCATCAAGCGCGGGCGCCCTTTCGTCGTCGGTCAAACCGGATCAAAGCAAAGTCGAACATGCGGATTGTCCGCTAGCATCAATTTCCCGCCGCTGCAATCGGCCGTTTCTGTCCGTCATTTCGGCCAAGTGACGGTCTGTTCAGCACCTGACGTCTTCGACAGGGCAGCCTTGCGCCTACATCAACCAACAGGACGCAAGGAGATTCGCATGGGATTGCTGGTCGAAGGAAGATGGCAGGACCGCTGGTACGATACGGCGGACAATGGTGGCAGGTTCGTGCGGGCGCAGTCGCAATGGCGCGACTGGATCACCGTTGGCGGGGCGCCTGCCGAAGGCCGGACGCGCGGTTTCAAGGCCGAGCCCGGCCGCTATCACCTCTATGTCTCGCTTGCCTGTCCGTGGGCCCACCGGACGTTGATCTTTCGTGCGCTGAAGAAGCTGGAGGGCATCATATCGGTGTCCGTGGTGCATCATTTCATGGGCGCCAACGGCTGGACGTTCGTAGCTGAGGACGGCGCCACGGGCGACACGCTCTACGGCCTCGACTTCCTGCACCAGATCTATGCCAAGGCCGATCCCGCCTATTCGGGCAGGGTGACTGTGCCGGTGCTGTGGGACAAAAAGGAGCAGACCATCGTCTCCAACGAGTCTTCCGAAATCATCCGCATGCTGAATTCAGCCTTCGATGATTGGGGCGACGCCAGCTTCGATTTCTATCCGAAGGCGTTGCGCGGCGAGATCGACCGCATCAATGCGCTGGTCTATCCCGCCATCAACAACGGCGTCTATCGCGCCGGCTTCGCCACCACGCAACGCGCCTATGAAGAGGCTTTCGGCGAGCTGTTTTCGGCGCTGGATACGTTGGAGGAGCGACTGGCAAAACAGCGCTATCTCGTCGGTGGTCGTATCACCGAGGCCGACTGGCGGCTGTTCACCACGCTGGTGCGCTTCGATCCGGTTTATGTCGGCCATTTCAAATGCAATCTGCGCCGCATCGCCGACTACCCGAACCTGTCCAACTATCTGCGCGATCTCTATCAGGTCCCTGGCGTGGCCGGGACGGTGAACATGCATCACATCAAGGCTCATTATTACGGCAGCCACCAGACGATCAATCCGACGCGGATCGTGCCTGTCGGACCGGATCTCGATTATGCCGCACGGCATGACCGGGCCCGCTTCGAGAAAGCGGCGGCCTGACCTACCAGTAGGGCGAGGGCTGCTCGCCGTCAAAAACCTCGGCGATCCGGCGCAGCGTCGCCGGCGTCGTGCCCCGCGGCAAGCGGTCGAGCGGGAAGAAGCCGGCTTCGGCGATCTCGTGGTCCGGCAGCTTCGGCGCCGTCTGGCTGAAATGCTCGAGCAGATAAAGGCCGACATGATCGCGGCGGCTGGAGCGGCGGTTGAAATGCATCGATTTGAGCACCGGCGGGGCGGTCAGTGCGATGTTGCCTTCCTCGGCCAGTTCACGGGCCAGCGCCTCGTTCATCGTCTCGCCGACTTCGACGCCGCCGCCGGGAAGCTGCCAGCCCGGTACATAGGTATGGCGAATAAGGAAGACGGATCTGGACGCTGTGTCGTGGATCAGGCCGCGCACGCCAAGCGTCATCGGCCTCCGCAGCACGAAATAGAGATGGAACAGCCTGGCCCTCAACCCTGGCCAGCCGGTCTGGCGGAAGGCATCTTCAGGGCTCGTCATTGATAGCGAAACCGTGGGTGGAAAGCCGCGCGCGGGTCGCCTATGAAGGTTGTATGTTCAGGCTCGCGCATATTTCCGATGTCCATCTGGGGCCGCTCCCCGATGTATCCTATCGCGATCTCGCCTCCAAGCGCGTGCTCGGCTATGTCAACTGGCAGCGCAACCGCCGCCGCCATATGCATGATGCGGTCATTGACACGATCGTCGCCGACATCAAGGCGAACACGCCTGATCACCTCGCCGTCACCGGCGACCTGGTCAATCTGGCGCTCGACGGCGAGATCGAGATGGCCAGGCACTGGCTGGAGACGCTGGGGCCGCCGCATGATGTTTCGGTCGTTCCGGGCAATCACGACGCCTATGTGCCAGGCGCCTTCGACAAGGTCTGCCGGTCCTGGGCGGCGTGGATGAGCGGCGACGGCGTCAACACGCCGGTCGACCGCAACGCCTTCCCCTATCTGCGTGTACGCGGCAATGTCGCGCTGATCGGCGTCTCGACGGCGCGCGCCACGGCACCCTTCATGGCCAATGGGTTTTTCATGGAAGGCCAGGGGGATAGGCTCGGCAAAATCCTCCAGGACACTGCCGGACAGGGGCTGTTCCGCGTCATCATGATCCATCATCCGCCGGTGCGCGGCGCGGTCCCGCAGCACAAGCGGCTGTTCGGCATCGCCCGCTTCAACAAGATCATTCGCCGCCATGGCGCCGACCTTGTGCTGCACGGCCATTCGCATCTGCCGTCGCTGTTCTTCATCGGCGGTCGAGGCGTCAGGATCCCGGCGGTCGGTGTCGCTG
>NZ_RZRR01000740.1:0-2866 GCF_003998555.1 Mesorhizobium sp. M7A.F.Ca.CA.002.09.1.1
GTTTTTCTCGGCCCGCGACATTCGAACTCGCTCGTGCCGTCGACGAGCTGAAGCAGATCCTGACCGGGTTCGGGCTCGGGCGCGCAAGGGTCGGCGTCGACCTCGATTTTGTGCCCGCCGCCGATTTCTCGGTCATGCAGGCGCTGTTGCCGGCCTGCACGATGGTCGACGGCTCGGCCGTGCTCGACAGGTTGCGGGCCATCAAGTCGCCGCGCGAGATCGACCTGCTGCAGCAAGGCATCATCCTGTCGGAAGCCGGGCTGGAGCGGCTGCAGGTCGATGCGATGGCCGGCATGCGCCAGGCCGATCTCATTGCCCTCTACCGGCAAGGTGTCGCCACGGCCGCGTCCGGCCTGTCTCATCCGGTCCAAACTGCCGAATATGTGACGCTGGGCGCTCGGGCCAAAGATGCCGATGCGAAAGCGATGCCTGGCGATCCGCTGAAGTGCGACATGGTCTGCACGGTCGGCGGCTACGCCTCCGACATGTCGCGCAACTTCACCTTCGGGCCGCCATCCGCCGAGCAGGCCGAACTGCACGCCATTGCCGAGCGGGCCTTTGACGACGGGCTGGCGTCCCTTGTTGCGGGAACCACGCTCGCCCACGTGCATTGCGTCGCCACCGACAGCCTGGCGCGGCAAGGGCTGCGCACCTACCGCCGCGGCCATTTCGGCCATGGCGTCGGCCAGTCGGTGTTTTCCGAACAATGGCCGTTCATCGCCGCCGACAGCGATGTCGTGATCGAAACCGGCATGGTGCTGGCCTTCGAGATCCCGCTCTACATAGACGGCCTCGCCAGCTTCAATCTCGAGGACCAGTTCCTGATCACGCCGGACGGGCCCAAGCCGATGAACAGGCTGCCGCGACGGCTGGAGAGGATTGGATAACGAGGCGGGTCACTGCAGGGACAGCGCTCTACGCCCCCCTTGCCCTACCGGGCATCTCCCCCTCAAGGGGGGAGATTGGCAGCTTCGCCGTCTCGCCCACCTTACCGTGTAGATGATTTGGCGAAGGCTGTTGAGCGCGTAATCTCCCCCCTTGAGGGGGAGATGTCCGGCAGGACAGAGGGGGCGCCACGGAACTCGGCGGTGGGGTGCCAAGCACCTAACCACTCACCGCCGGCCTTCTCCCCCTCCACGGCATCTCTTGTTCCAGCTGCGCCGACGCGGCCAGCACCGTTGCCTCGTCGCCGTAGCGGCCGACCAGCTGCACGCCGATCGGGACGCCGTCTTTCGACCAGCCGAGCGGCAGCGAGATCGCCGGCTGGCCGGAGATGTTGAAGGGGAAGGCAAACACCGCGTCCGTCCATTTGGCATTGTAGCGGTCGATATCCGTCTCCGACATGTCGTAATAGCCGAGCGGGCGCGGCAGCTGCGTCAGCGTCGGGGTGATGAAGAGATCGTAGGCGCCAAGGTCGCCGACGATGTCGCGGCCGACCTGCCTGAGCTGCTCGACGTCGGAGATGTGCCTGGTGCCGCTGGTCGCACGGCCGCGCTCGATGATCGCGAAGGTCACCGCCTCGACATCGCCCGGTGTCACCGACCGCCCCATCACCGTTTCAAGGTAGTCGAAGGTCGCCGCCGTCTGCACGCAGGTCATGTTGGTGTAGGTCTTCCACACAGCATCGGCGTCGAGCGGCATGTCATGCTCCTCGACATGGTGGCCGAGCCGCTCGAGTACAGCCACGGTCTCCAGCACCGCCGCCTTCACCTCCGGATCGATCGCGGTGCCGTTGGGCGGCGTGACGGAAAAGCCGATGCGCAGCTTCGTTGGCGCCCGCGCCGACAGGCTGAGCCAGCTGCCATCAGGAACCGGCGGCGTGTAGGGGTCGCCCGGCAGCGCGCCGGCGACCGCGTCGAGATAGGCCGCCGTGTCGCGCACCGTGCGCGAGCAGCAGAGGAAATAGGCGCCGCCATACCAATAGTCGCCGAACGGCGCAAGGCTGACGCGGCCGCGCGACGGCTTCAGGCCGACGATGCCGCAGCAGGAGGCCGGGATGCGGATCGAGCCGGCGCCATCGCTGGCTTCGGCGATCGGCACCATGCGCGAAGCAATCGCCGCGGCCGCTCCGCCGCTGGAGCCGCCGGGCGTGATGCCTTCCTTCCACGGGTTCTTCGTCGCGCCGTAGAGCTTTGGCTCGGTGGTGATCGACCAGCCATTTTCTGGGGCGTTCGACTTGCCGACCAGCACCAGCCCGGCCGCCTTCATGCGGCGAACCACTTCGGTGTCGAAATCGGCGACGACATCTTTCAGGTAGAATGAGGAGTTGGTGTTCGGCGCCCCGGTCCAGGACGAGGCCAGCTCCTTGAGCAGGAATGGCACGCCGGCGAAGGGCGCTGATGTGTCGACCGTCTGCGCCTGGCCGCGCGCCATGTCGTAGAGGCGATGGATGACCGCATTGAGCGTCGGGTTGAGCCGCTCGACCAGCGTGATCGCCGCTTCCACCAGCTCCGCCGGGGTAACGTCGCCGCGCTTCACCAGCGCCGCAAGGTCCAGCGCGTCGGACTCGGCATAGGTTTTCAGCAGACTGTCGGTGACGGCGGCCATATCTCTCTCCTTCGGCGGATAGCTTGTGTTGATGCTGCTCCTGCGGAGAACTGTATTGGGGCATCGGCCCCCTCACCCAGCCTCCGCTTCGCTCGGCTGACCTCTCCCCGAGGGGAGAGGAGACTTGCAGCGCCAGCGCCACCCTCTTCTCCCCAACGGGGAGAAGGTGGCCGCGAAGCGGCCGGATGAGGGGGGCTGGCGCGACTTCAGGCCAGGTCGATGGTCCGTCCCAGTGCGATGCTCTGCTCGGCGGCCAGCACGATGCGCAGGCTGTTGACCGCCGCATCCATCTGCTCGGTGAGGTCGAGATCCTCGCGGA
>NZ_RZRR01000073.1:0-10888 GCF_003998555.1 Mesorhizobium sp. M7A.F.Ca.CA.002.09.1.1
CAGCCTGGGCGGCAAGGGCGGCAACGGCGGCGATGGCGGAGATGTGAGGGTTGAGGTTTCCGGATCGATCGAAGCCTTCGGCGCCCGCGCGCATGGCGTCGTGGCGCAGTCGGTGGGCGGCGGCGGCGGTGTCGGCGGCGACGCAAAAGGTAAAACCTCGAACGCGCTCGGCATCGGCGGCCTTGGCGGCAATGGCGGCGATGGCGGCGACGTGACCGTGATCCGCACCGGCACCATCACCACGCATGGTGTCGATGCGGTCGCCATCATCGCTCAGTCGGTCGGCGGCGGCGGCGGCATCGGCGGCGCCGGCTTCGGGCGCTTCGGCGCCACGGCGGATGGCGGCAGCGGCATCGACAACAACACCATCGGCTTCAACACATTTGCGGGTGCCAAGGGCAATGGCGGCACGGTGACCATCCAGCAGGACGGCGAGATCGTCACCGATGGCGAGCGGGCGCACGGCATCGTGGCCCAGGCGGTGGGCGGCGGCGGCGGCCTGGCCGGCACGCTCTCCGCCGGCGCTGCCGGTTCCGGCGGTGGCATCGGCGATGCCGCGGCGGCGACGGCGACGGCCATGAGCCAGGTCTGGGTCAAGGGTGCGAGCTCGTATGCCATGTTCGGACAGAGCGCGACCGGCATCGGCGACGCGCACGCGGTTACGCTGACCGCGGGCGACAGCCTGTTCGCGCAGGGTGCTGGTTCCGTGGCCGCCTACGGCGAAAGCACAGCCAACGGCGCGAAAGGCAACATCACCATCAATCTCAACGGTCATTACACGATTGGCGGTGCCGGAACCGGCGTTGCCGCCATGCTCGTCGGCGGCGCCAACAACGCGCTGACCAACCACAGCCTGCTCTACGCAATGGGAGCGACGCCGACATTCGAGATCCAGGCAGCGGATATCCAGGCATTCCAGACCTTCCTGTTGGCGCCCGGTCCCGTCGTGCCGACCAATGCGATCCTGGAATCGCTGCTCGACGATTTCAGTCCGCTGGCCATTACCGGCACGTCGGGTGATGACCATGTCGACAATTCGCGGCTGGGCGACACGCTGGGACGCGTCATCGGCAACATCGATCTCGGCGGCGGCGACAACAGCTTCCACAATTTTGCCGATGCCTCGATGGTCGGACTGAAAACCATCGATCTCGGCGGCGGGCTGTTCACCAATGACGGGCTCTATACCAACCAGGGCATCGGCGTGGTGGCGAAGGTGGATGTCGGCGGCGGCTTCAAACAAAACCTCTCCGGCGATTTCGTCACCGATGTGGATCTCAACAACCAGATCACGGATGCCCTGGCACTAACGGCGGCCGGTGACTTCAACGGCGAAGCGCCGCTGAATTTCCTGTCGATCGATAAGCTGTTCACAGAATATGTGGTCGCCAATGGCTCGGGGATGACCGACTCCGGCATAGCAGCGAAGACCTTGCATCCGGCAGTGGGCTTCAACTTCCAGTTCCGGGTGGATGGCGGCACCGATCTCGTTCTTTACGCCGACAACCCGACATTCCTGGAACTGGCGCAGGATCCGGGGTCCGGCACCACCGATCCCGGCGTGTTCCAGATGGCGCAGTACCTTGACGATGTCGAGGCAGCATCGACCCCGGACAACCCGATGGCCAGGCTGATCAACATGCTGCGCTTCCTGCCCAATGAAGAGGAACTGGGTGCAGCATTGACCCGGCTCACACCGCATTATGCCGTGCATACGTTCAACATGATCAACCGCGAAGCCGACATGATGCTGGAAGCGGCGCGTGAGTGTACTGGCGTGCCTGCCTACAAGAATCCCGACGGCCGCTGCGTCTGGGCAACGATCAGCCCGCAGGCCGAGTACAGCCGCGACGCGGGCGCTGGCACTACAAGCCGCGACGACGTCCTGAAGACGATGTCGCTTGGCGGCATTGGCGAGATCGGCCAGAACTGGTCGCTTGGTGCCACGATCGGCCGCACAGAGTTCGATTCCAAGATCGGCTTCAATGGAGACCTGCTGTCGGAGACCACCGGTGAGGCCTGGCAGGCCTATGCGCTGGCCAAATATACCAACAAGAATTACTTCGTGGACTTTGCACTCGGTGGCGGCACGGGCTCGTTCAAGGGCGAACGCGACACCCATATCGACCCGGCATTCTACATTCCGGGCGAAACGTTGGCGGGTGATTATCTCGACGAGGTAATGCTGCCTGGCATCGGCAGCAGCGTCACCTACACACAGAAGACCGCGATGTTCGGCGGCTCGGCGCGGTTGGGTTTCACCCGGGAGATGGGCGCCTTCTATCTGCAGCCGACAGTGCAGTTCGACGCGCGCTGGCTGCGTGTCTCAGGCACGGAGGAGGGTTCGGTCGCCGCCTTCAACTTCGATGGCTCGGCCAACACCTACTATTCTGCAACCCCTGCAATCGAGATCGGCACCGACATCGCGCTCAGCGACATTGCCAGCCTTCGCGTCTACGGCAAGGCCGGGGCGGAGTTTTCCAACAAGGAGTGGGAAATCGAAGGTCGCTTCGCGGCGGCGGAGAATCTGCCTGGCAACCCCGCATTGCACTTGACGGAGGCCGTCGATTCGCCGCTCTATCGGGTCGGCGCCGGCCTTGAACTGAATGGCGTCAATGGCGTCGGCATGTCCGTCAGATATAATGGCGCCTTCGGCGAAACGGTTAAACAGAACGCGATCAGCGCGTCTCTCAAGGTCAGCTTCTAGCTGGCCCGAGGCGGAGCCGGGCGGGAGGGGTCTTGATGAGGAAGTTCGCGTATTTCGTGGCGATGCTGGGTGTTGCCTGCACCGTCGGTGTGCCGGCCGCGGCGGCGCAAACCAAGAGCGACAAGGCGGTCGCGGCACCGGCTGCCGCCGATGCGCCGCAGTTGCCCGGTGGCGCGTCGGCACTGTCCGAAACCCACGGCGACTGGACGGTCAATTGCCAGATATCAGGCGCGACCAAAACCTGCAGCCTGTCGCATCAGCAATTCAACAAGCAAAACAATCAGCGCCTGCTGGCGATCGAGCTGTCGAGCAAGACCGGCGAGGATGCCACGGGAACGCTTGCGCTGCCGTTCGGCCTGGCGCTGGCCAAGGGGGTGAGCCTGACCATCGACGATCAGAAGCTGGACGGCAGCCTGGCGTTCAACACCTGCCAGGTCGTCGGCTGTCTGGTGCCGGTGATGTTCGATGCGACTGTCACGCCGCTGCTGAAATCAGGCACCACGCTGAAGATCGACGCTTTCGCGGCAGACACCGGACAAGCGGTGAGCTTTTCCATTCCGCTCAACGGCTTCGCCGGCGCACTTGCCCGAACCGCGGAGCTTTTGACCAATTGATGTGAGCCGCAGGACTTAAAGCGCGCGCCGCCTGAACGCAGTCTCGCGGCAGGGCGGTGCGTCACTGCAGCAGAACATTTTTCAGTCAAACGACGATTGTTTTAAGCCGTTCGGCGATCAGGGCGGCAAGCCGAGCCGCCACTTCGTCCTTGCTCATCTCCGGCCATTCCTCGACACCGGCCTTTGACACGATCCGCACCCGGTTGCGATCGCCGCCCATCACGCCCGAAGAGCCGACGCCGCTTCCCTGCGACACGTCGTTGGCAACGATGAGATCGGCGCCTTTCTTCTTGAGCTTGGCCTCGGCGTTGCGCAGGAGATCCTGTGTCTCGGCGGCGAAGCCGATAACCAGGCCGGGTCGCTGGCTGTGATGGCCGACGCCGGCGAGAATGTCGGGATTCTCGACCATGCGCAGCACCGGCGGCCCTTCGCCCGCGACCTTCTTGATCTTCTCACCGGCCGAGTTCTCGGTGCGCCAGTCGGCCACGGCGGCGACGAACACCGCCGCATCTGCGGGCAAGAGCCGTTCCACCGCGTCGCGCATCTCCTGCGCACGCTCGACGTGAATGGTCTTCACTCCGGGGGGATCGGCGATGCCGACAGGGCCGGAGACGAGGCGCACATCGGCGCCGAGCCTGGCCAGTGCTGCCGCGATGGCATGGCCCTGCTTGCCGGACGAGCGGTTGGCGATGTAGCGCACCGGGTCGATCGGCTCATGGGTCGGGCCGGAGGTGACGATGATCTTGCGCGCCGACAGCGGCCTGGGGCCGACATCGAGCAGCGCCTCGACCGCAGCAACGATCTCCAGCGGCTCGGCCATGCGGCCTTCGCCCGCCTCATTGCTTTCGGCCATCTCGCCCCTGGCCGGACCGACGAAGGTGACGCCGTCCTTCTGCAGCGTCGCGCGGTTGCGGCGGGTGGCCGGATGCGCCCACATTCTGGGGTTCATGGCCGGCGCCATCAGCACCGGCTTGTCGGTGGCGACAAGCACGGTGGAGGCCAGATCGTTGGCGTGGCCGTTTGCGAGCTTCGCCATCAGGTCGGCGGTGGCGGGCGCCACCACCAGCAGATCGGCCTCGCGCGACAGCCTGATATGGCCGACATCGTGTTCGTCATTGCGGTCGAACAGCTCGGTGAAAACATGGTCGGCGGAGAGCGCGCCGACCGACAGCGTGGTGACGAATTCCTGCGCGGCCGATGTCATGACCACCCGAACCGCGGCCCCGCGCTCGCGCAGCCGGCGGATCAGATCCAGCGCTTTGTAGGCGGCGATGCCGCCGCCGATGATGAGCAGGATGCGCTTGCCGGAGAGGCTCATGCACCCTCCCAAGGATTGACTATGCTGATACCGCAATCGGAAAAGTCAGCAACGTTTCTAGTCACCACCGCAAAGCCCCGCGAGCGAGCAACCGAGGCGATCTGTGCGTCAAATTCGCGTATAGGACGTCCCAGAAATCGTCTGTTCGAAACAATCTCCGCGTATGCTTCGGCTTCGCGGTCACCGAACGCGAGCACTGGGGTCTTGAGCCATTTGGTGAAAAAGGCCCCGATGACACTACCCAGTGCAGCCTTACGCGTTCCGTCCGGCATGTTCGCAAGCCCAACGAGCAGCTCTGCCTTGGTCATCGCCGTGACATATGAGCGGGTCGCGAGCGAGCTATCCATCCAGGTAGCCACCCCTGCATCCGGCCGTGGTTTGAAGGTTTCCGAGATAACATTCGTATCCAGCACGAACATGGTTAGTCAAATTTCAGTGGCTCGCGCGTAGGGCCGCGCTCCGGCAACTCGACATCGAAACCGCCATGGGGCTCAACCAGCCTACGAATCGCGGCATAGAGTGACTCTCCCCGAGGGTCTTGGTCCACACCGTCCGAAAGAACACTCTTGGCAAGAACGCTACGCGCTTCCTCTTCCATTGAGACTCCCCTCACGGCAGCTCGCTCACGCAGTTTCTGCTTCACGTTGGTGTCGAGATTGCGGATGGTAAGTGTGCTCATGTTTTTGCTCCTTACCTCAACCTAGTCCATGAAAGCGTTGCTTTCAATGATAGCAATGCCGGCACTGCTGTCACCGAGAACTCAGATCATCTTCCAGGCGATATAGACCAGCGTCACGGCAATCACCCAGAGTGCCCAGCGGCCGGAACGGCTGTAGCGCGCCTCGGCCTTGCCGATGGCGTGGGCGGTGGTCTCGTCGAAGCGCAGGCCGTGCTCGGCCATCAGGTCGATCTCGCGCGACAGCCGGTCAGTGCGCGCCGCAAGCTCGGGCACCTGGCGGGCCAGCGTCAGCAGCGCCTTGGCGCCATCGCGCGCATCCATCATCATGCCACGCGGCCCAAGATTGCCTGATATCCAGTCGCCGACCACCGGCTCGGCAGTCTTCCACATGTTGAAGGCCGGGTCGAGCGTGCGCGCCACGCCCTCCACCACCACCATGGTCTTCTGCAGCAGGATCAGTTCGGGCCGCGTCGCCATGTCGAAGAGCTCGGTAACCTCGAACAGCAGCGTCAGAAGCTTGGCCATCGAGATGGTCTCGGCCGGCTGGCCATGGATCGGCTCGCCGATCGCCCGGATCGCCTGCGCGAAGGCCGCGACATTGTGCTGGCGCGGCACATAGCCGGCCTCGAAATGGACCTCAGCGACGCGCAGATAGTCGCGCGTGATGAAGCCGTAGAGGATTTCGGCGAGGAAGCGGCGCTCCTTCTTGCCGAGCCGGCCGGCAATGCCGAGATCGACGGCAACGATGGTGCCGTTCGCCTCGACGAACAAATTGCCCGGATGCATGTCGGCGTGGAAAAATCCGTCGCGCAGCGTGTGGCGCAGGAACGACTGGATCAGGTTTGTGGCGATGGTTTTCAGATCGTGGCCCGCCGCGACCAGTCCGGCAATGTCGTTCATCTTGACGCCGTCGACCCACTCCATGGTCAACACGTCGCGGCCGGTACGCTCCCAGTCGACGGACGGCACGCGAAAGCCGGGGTCGTGCCTGGTGCTTTCACCGAGCTCCGAGAGGGCCGCCGCCTCGAGGCGAAGATCCATCTCGATCTTGGTGGTCTGAGCCAGCGTCTGGGTGACCTCGACCGGCCGCAGCCGGCGGGACGAGGGGATGTATTTCTCCTGCAGGCGAGCGGCAAGGAAATAGCTTTCAAGATCCTGGAAGAAGCGGCGGCGCACGCCGGGCCGGATCACCTTGACCGCCACCTTGGTGGCAACGCCGTCATGCATGGCATCGGCGGCATGGACCTGGGCGATGGAGGCGGCGGCGACCGGATCGCCGAATTGAGCGTAGAGATCGCCGACTTTGCGCCCGAGCGAGGCTTCGATGGCCGCTATGGCTTCGGCCTTCGGAAAGGTGTGCATCTTGTCCTGCAACATGGCGAGATCGAGCGCCATGTCGTTGCCGACGACGTCGGGCCGCGTCGCCAGGAACTGGCCGAGCTTTACATAGGAGGGGCCGAGCCGGACGACCGCCTTGGCCAGCCGGTCGCTGCGCTCATAGGCCAGCGCGCGGCGGCGCGTGAACAGCCGTGCCATCCGCCAGCCGAACTTCGGCAGGCCGGACAGTTCCTCACCCGGCAGAGCGGCGACGACACCCTCGCGGACCAGCACCCAGCCGGCCCTTACGAGCCGGAATCCTGCACTGACATTGCTCATGGCAGCGCCAACCCTGCCGGCTCTTTGAACCGGCATAGCACGCGTCGATTGTGAGAAATGCGGTCCGGCCTCAAAGCTTCCAGCCCGAATGAAGTGCTGCAATACCGCCGGAATAGTTGCGGAAGGAAACGCGGTGGAAGCCGGCGCGGGAAATCATCGTCGCGAAATTCTGCTGGTTGGGAAACCTGGCGATCGATTCGACCAGATAGGAATAGGGCTCGCCGTCGCCGGTGACCATCTTGCCGATCTTTGGAATGGCGTTGAACGACCAGGCTTCATAGGCCTTGTCGAGCAGCGGCATCTCGACCTCGGAAAATTCCAGGCACAGGAAGCGCCCACCGGGCTTCAGCACGCGAAACGCTTCGCCCAAGGCCACCTCGATGCGCGGTACGTTGCGGATGCCGAAAGCGATGGTATAGGCATCGAATGTGGCATCAGGGAAGGGCAGTTCCTCGGCATTGGCCTCGACGAAATCGGTGTTGCCGGACAGGCCCTTCTTTTCGGCCCGGTCGCGGCCGACAGCCAGCATCGAGCCATTGATGTCGAGCACGGTGGCATGGGCATTGCCGTGGCTGGCATCGACGATGCGAAAGGCAATGTCGCCGGTGCCTCCGGCAACGTCGAGCACCTTCCAGCCCGCCCGTTTAGGCGGATTGAGCCAGGTGACCATGGCGTCCTTCCACAGCCGGTGCAGGCCGGCCGACATCAGATCGTTCATCAGGTCGTAGCGGTTGGCGACCTTGTGGAAAACATCGTTGACCAGGGACTGCTTGTCGCCAGCCCCTACACGCTTGAAACCATAGGAGGTTTCCATGCCGCCCGCGGCCGTGGTTCTCTCAACTGACATTTTTTTGATCCGTCATAAAACCGGCGGGACCATAGCCGATCGATGGTGCGGGCGCTATTGTTTAAGGCGCGGTGTTCAGCCGCGCTTCCAGGTGGCGGGTTTTCGAGACCTGGACGGACCGACGGGATGATTGAATGCCTTTGAAAGCGGAACTGCACTGCCACATCGAAGGGGCAGCGGCGCCCGAACTCGTCATCCGCCAGGCGCAGAAATACGGCAAGGACACCTCGCCCTATATCCAGAACGGTTCCTTCGTCTGGCACGATTTCACCTCCTTCCTGGCGGCTTATGATTTTTCCGCCGATCTGTTCCGGACCGAGGAGGACTATGCGCGGCTGGCCGACCACTATCTGACCAGCCTTGCCCGCGACGGCGCCATCTATTCCGAGGTGTTCACCTCGCCGGACCACGCTAAAAAAGCCGGCCTGTCGCCCAAGGCCTATACCGACGCGCTCGGCGAAGGCATGGCCCGCGCCAAGGCCAAGACCGGCATCGAGGGCCGCATGATCGTCACCGGCGTGCGCCATGTCGGCGTCGAGTCGATCGAGCAGGCGGCGCGCTTCGCGGCGCGCTGCGGGCATCCGCTGGTCACCGGTTTCGGCGTTGCCGGCGATGAGCGGATCGGTGATATGGAGGACTATGTCAGGGCTTTCGAGATCGCTCGCGAAGCCGGGCTCGGCATCACCATCCATGCCGGCGAACTGACGGGCTGGGAGACCGTCCAGGCGGCGCTGGATCACATCCGCCCGTCCCGCATCGGCCATGGCGTGCGCGCCATCGAGAACCCGGACCTCGTCCGGCGCATCGCCGACGAGGGTATCGTGCTGGAATGCTGCCCCGGTTCCAACATCGCGCTCAAGGTGTTCGACAGTTTCGCCGATCATCCGTTTCCGGCCCTGCAGGCGGCAGGCTGCAAGGTGACGCTCAATTCCGACGATCCGCCCTATTTCTGGACCTCGCTCAAGCGTGAATACGATATCGCTGCCGAGCATTTCTCGATGAACGACAAGGCGCTGACCGCCGTCACCAGAACGGCCATCGAGGCCGCTTTCGTCGATAGAAAGACAAAGACGGCACTTCTTGCCCGGTTGAACAGCGCGGCACGCTGATTTCCGCCGACAAAGCTGTGGTCGGTGCGGGCCAAGCGGTTCCTTGGCCGGCGCATTGCCGCTAGGGTTCGCCCAGGCAGCTTGAAGCGCGGCGCGTCCGAAAGGGCGATGCGCGCATTTTCGGGCGCAGGCATCAGGAGAACACCATGCAGGGCGTCACCGTCGTCGACCACCCGCTTGTCCAGCACAAGCTGACCATCATGCGCAAGAAGGAAACCTCGACGGCGGGCTTCCGCCGGCTGCTGCGCGAAATCTCGCTGCTGCTCGGCTACGAGGTCACCCGCAATCTCGAACTGACGACGACGACCATCGAAACGCCGATGGAAACGATGGAAGCGCCGACGCTCGAGGGCAAGAAACTGGTCTTTGCCTCGGTGCTGCGCGCCGGCAACGGCTTGCTGGAAGGCCTGCTCGACCTGGTGCCGGCGGCGCGCGTCGCCCATGTCGGTCTCTACCGCGATCACGAAACGCTGGAGGCGGTCGAATATTTCTTCAAGGCGCCGAGCGACCTCGCCGACCGGCTGGTGATCGTCGTCGATCCGATGCTGGCCACCGCCAATTCGGCGATCGCGGCGATCGACAAGCTGAAAGAGCGCGGCGCCACCAACATCCGTTTCCTTTGCCTGCTGGCGGCGCCCGAAGGCATCGAGCGCTTCATCAAGGCGCATCCGGACGTTCCCGTCTTCACCGCTTCGATCGACCGCCAGCTCAACGAGAAGGGCTACATCATGCCCGGCCTCGGCGACGCCGGCGACCGCATGTACGGGACCAAGTAATATCAGACCAAGTCGCCTGGTACGATTTACCAAATATTTACGAAAAGGCGCGGTTTTGGCGCGCGTTAAAGCGGCAAACACCATCCGGGCTTAACGATCGGCTGTCACTACAGCGCCGCGCGTCCGTTTCGGACGCGCAAAGGACGCTGTAGCACTTTGATTTTGTGCATGAGCCTTTCCGAAAATCGTTCCCGATTTTCGGGGTCATGCGGCGAGGCCGATCCATGCTGCGCAAACTTCTGATCCTCGCCGTTTTCGCCGGTACATCGGCATCGATACCGATTGTGTATCAGTCGAATCCGCAACTCGTCGAAAACCTGCTGAGGTCGGCGGTGCCGGGCAAACAAGCGGTCGAAGCCCAGCCGAACGTCAATCTGGCATCGGTGCCCAACAAGCCCGCGGCACCGCTGCCGATGGGCCGCAAGGTCCTCGTCGCGGCAGACGAACGCGGGCATTTCTCGTCACCCTTCAAGCTCAACGGACGTCAGGTCGACGGCATGATCGACACCGGCGCTACATTGGTCGCCATCAACATTTCGACGGCACGCAGGATCGGCCTGTCGCTGAACGCTTCCGACTTCAACCGCGAGGTCAACACCGCCAACGGCACCATCAAGGCGGCTGTGGCCATGATCGACCGCCTGCAGATCGGCAGCATCACCGTCAATGACGTCCAGACCATCGTGCTCGACGACAGGGCGCTGCGCACCAATCTGATCGGCATGAGCTTCCTCAACCGGCTCGACAAATACCAGGTCGAGAACGGCACGCTGCTGCTCGTCCAGTAAGGCTATTCGTTTTCCCAAATTCCCAAGGGAAAGCGCTATGCGCTTTTTCCCAGGGAGAACCGTTTCACACTTTTCCTGGAATTGCTCTAGCCGCGCGGCAGAATCCGCCGGATGACCGACTTGTCGGCGGGCGGCTTCGAGGCACCGACCATATAGGCCGAAAGCACGGTTGCCGCGGCGGCCTCGGCATCGGCCGATGAGCGGGCATGGATCAGCGCCAGCGGCTCGCCGATCCCAACCTCCGCACCGACCGGCAATAGTCTGGTGATGCCGACCGCAGGGTCGATCTGGTCGTCCGGCCGCGTGCGTCCACCTCCCAGGCCGACCACTGCGAGCCCGATATCGCGGGTGGCGATGCCGGTGACGAAGCCATTTGCGGTCGCCTTGACGGCAA
>NZ_RZRR01000741.1:0-2866 GCF_003998555.1 Mesorhizobium sp. M7A.F.Ca.CA.002.09.1.1
ATCTGGGGGCCGCGGAGTAATTTACGCTGAGCGCAAGGCCGGCTTGATCGGCTCGGCCTTGCCCATCCTCTTGCGGCTGATGACGCAATTTCGTCCGGCGCGTTTGGCGGCATAGAGCGCCGCGTCTGCCTCGGTGAGCACGTTGTCGAGGCTGCTGCCGCTTGCCTCGCCAAAGCCGATGCCGCCGCTGACCGTGCTGCGCAATTTGCCGCGCTGGGTGGGGACGATTTCGGCGCCGAAAGCCACGCCGATCTTGCTGGCGAGATCGTAGGCCTTTTCGTCCGTCATCCGCGACATGACGACTGCGAACTCCTCGCCGCCAAGGCGAAAAGCGTCGACGCCGGGCCGGGCATATTTCTTGATGACGGCGGCAAAACGGCACAAGACCTGATCCCCAACCGGGTGACCGTAGACATCGTTCGTCCGCTTGAAGTGGTCGAGGTCGAACATGACGATAGACATGAATGGACCGAAACTCCGCTCGCCGTAAAGCGACGTCAATGCCCGGCGGTTCAGCAACCCTGTCAGCGGGTCGGTCATGGTCTCGGCCTTGAGCTCGATCTGCGCCTGCAGATGATGGAGGGAGAGCGTCAATGCTCCGAGCCCGGTCATGCAGGCCACCGCCACGACGGAATTCAATCGTTCGGCCCAATTGTCGGGCGCAATCGCGAGCGTCCATTGCCCCTTGGTCAGCAGAACCACGCCGCAAAGCGCAAACGACATCGCGCAGGTGCCGCTCAGAAACGAAACCACCAGCAGGATGCGGCGATCGTGACTGCCGTTGATCCAGAACATGGCGCCGATCGCCGACAGCAGCGCCGTCACCGTGGTGTAGGTGATGATGAAGCCAACGCCGTCAAAGCCAAGGAAAGTGACAGCGGCACAGATAGTCATGGCGGCAAGCGCCGGTGCAACGGCGCGCCTGTAGCCGGGCACGCCGAGATATTGCATGGCCGACAAGCAGAGGATCAGGAACCCCAGGCTGAGCAGCGCAAGCACGATCTGGCAAAGCAGCGGATCGGGGTCCTTGGTGTACCGCCAGAACAGGATCACATGCGCGACGAGCACCAGAATTCCGCACGCCACCGTCAGCACGAAACCTGCCTTGGGTGCGGTGAACCAGATCGCAAACATGGTGACGCTGAGGCATATGCCCGACAGCGCGGCTGCGAGCAGGAGCGAACTGAAGTCCAGCATATCGGGCAAGGGCCTCTCGAGCGTCGGCGGTTGCGCTGCATTCTAGGTCAGCGGCTGCCCCCAGATACGGATTTTCAGGCGATCCATCGATGCAACCTGCAGATAGGGTTTACAAAGCGTCGATGGCACGTGTCCCGAAACCGGACCATTGGACGCGAGATCAACCCTTGTTCAGGAGAGCGAGGTTGGCGTTGACGACGGTGGGATCGGCCATGCCGGCCTTCGCTTCGAGCAGCAGCGCCTTGGCCTTCTTGCGATTGCCGCGCAGCAGTTGCGAATAACCCATATTGTTGACGATCTGCGGCCTGCGACCGGCGACTTTCAGAAGCTGGCCGTAGGCACGGTCGGCGAAGTCGAAGCGGCCGAGTTCATCATAGGAAGCCGCGAGCCCCATCCAGGCCTCCGCATTGTCGGCCTTCAACTCGACGGCCTTGCGGAAGTGCTTTTCGGCGAGGCCGTAATTGGCGTCGCGAAACTGCGCCTTGCCTTGCGCCAGATCGGAGGTTTCGGTGTCTTTAGCCGCCGGTTGGATGGCGGTGGTCTTGGTGGTGTCGACGCCACTCGTCGAACAGCCAGACATCATCAAGACGGCCGCCATCGTGGCCATTGCCGGGAAATTATTGTGACGCATGCCCCTGCCTCATCGCCCGATTTGCCGGGTCGTTCTTCAGGAAACACAATATATCAGCGGCGATTAAACTTCGGTGCCGAAACGCCGCCAAAATTCGGCTTCGGGCACACCAGCCATTAACCACCAGGCCGCGGTGCTTCAGTCGCAGCCAGCGGCGTCCTCACGGCTCCAGGGCTTTGAGCCCCGCAGGAGCCGTATACCGGCTGCCGTCATAGCGCAGCCGGTAGGTTTGGCTCACGGACTTGCCGGGATGGGACTGGCACTCGCCATCCTTGTCGGGCAACGGATTGTCGGTATCCATTCGCTCGACCACCGTTATGTCGTGGTAGCCATGATGTTTGGCCGGGCTCATCGCCAGGCTAACCCGACTGGTATGGAAGGATCCGGCGCAATTGGTATCACCCTCGCCGCCATTGCCGGCCACGACCAGGCCATCGAGCACCATCCTCAGGGAATCGCCATCGACGGCATAGAGCCGCAGGTCGGTTTCACTGAACGGATTAGGCAGCGAATTGTTTGCCATTTCGATGCGCAGGCCAAAGGCAGTAACATCGGGCGCCAGCGCATAGCGGCCGGTATCAAGCTCCACCTGGCGGATGGCGATGGCATCATCATTCATCAGCCCGGGCTGGAGCAGGCGCTGGCGCACCTGCCGGCTCTTCCTGTCGACAATCAAAAGCTCGATATCGCCGGCATGCGCGTAGTCGCTGGGTTGGGACCCGTCCATCAGCGGCACTGCGACCAACAGCAGGTCGTCATGGGCGGGCCAGATCTTGCAAGCCAGCCCTGGCGGATCGCCATACGCGAATGTCAGGGCAATGCTGGTGTGGGGTTCGAGCGTGAACGAGGTGCCGTCGGCGCTCTTTCGAGCTTTGGGATAGGCCTGCTGCACCAAGGCGGCGGCATCGCCGCAATCGCCGGCCACGGCCCAGGCGGGCGACAGGCTGGCCGCGGCAAGGCCAAGGAAGAGGGTGCGCAGCAGCATGGACTTTCTCACCTGCAAAGCCGGGTTCGGTCAGAACAATGGTTTGTCAGCCC
>NZ_RZRR01000742.1:0-2861 GCF_003998555.1 Mesorhizobium sp. M7A.F.Ca.CA.002.09.1.1
CGCTCGTGCGGCAGCGGCAGCTGTCCGGGGATGGAGATCAGCGGCCGTGAGTTCTTGTCGGCGCCCGGCAGCGGGATCGAGCGGAACAGCCCTTGCGTATAGGGGTGGCGCATCCGGTCGAACACGTCCTTGATCTTGCCGGTCTCCACCGCTTCGCCCGAATACATCACGGTGATGCGATCGCAGGTTTCCAGGATCAGGCCGAGATTGTGCGACACGAAGATCATCGACGTGCCGAACTTCTCGCCCAGCCCCTTGACCAGATCGACGATGCCCGCCTCCACCGTCACGTCGAGCGCCGTCGTCGGCTCGTCGAGCAAAAGCAGCGCCGGCTTCGACAGCAGCGCCATGGCAATGACGATGCGCTGCTGCTGGCCGCCGGAGAGCTGGTGCGGATAGGAGCGCATCATACGCTCGGGATCGGGCAATTTGACCGAGCGCACCATATCGAGGGCGCGTTTATAGGCCTCTTCCTTCGACACCTTGTCGTGGATCAGCGGCACTTCCATCAGCTGCTGGCCGACCTTCATCGCCGGGTTCAGGCTCGCCATCGGCTCCTGGTAGATCATGGCGATCTTGTTGCCGCGGATGGAACGCAACTCCTCGTCGGAGAGTTCGCCCATGTCCTTGCCCTGGAACTTGATCTTGCCGCCGACGATCTTCCCGATGTTGGAGAGGTCGCGCATGATGCCGAGCGACACGGTCGACTTGCCGCAGCCGGATTCGCCGACGATGCCCATCGCCTCGCCCGGCCTGCCGGTGCAGGAAAAATCCATGACCGCCGGTATCTCGCCCTTGCGGGTGAAGAAGGAGATCGACAGGTTCTCGATCTCGATGATCGGCCCTTTGGTTGGCCCGGGGGTCGGCTTGGCGGGATTTCGAACTGCCTCGTTCATGGGTCGCTCCAATCCTGGTTCTTCCAGGCCTGTTTCTCTCAGGCCCATCGGGTCGAAACCCGCGACATCAGTCTTTCATCGATTGTTCGCGCAGCGAGTCGGCGAGCAGGTTCAAGCCCAGCACGAACGACATCAGTGCGATGGTCGGCGGCAGCGCCGGATGGATGAAGGAGCGCAGCAGGCGGCTGGCGTCCTTGATCGCGGTGCCCCAGTCCGGACTTTCCGGCGCCAGGCCAAGGCCGAAATAACCGAGCGTGCCGAGCAGGATGGTGGTGTAGCCGATGCGCAGGCAGGCATCGACGATCAATGGCCCGCGCGCATTGGGCAGGATCTCCCACAGCATGATGTACCAGGGCGATTCACCGCGCGTCTGCGCCGCCGCCACATAGTCGCGCGTCTTGATGTCCATCACCAGGCCACGCACGATGCGGAACACGCCGGGGCTGGAGGCGAACACCACCGCCACGAAGATGTTGAGCTGGTTTGGATCGATATGGACGATGTGCAGCGGGTCCTTATCGAACACAAGGCCGAGATAGATCCAGCCACCGAGGATCAGGGTGATGCCGAGCAGGATGTAGAGCCGGTCGGGCCGGTTCTTGTAGCGGGTCCAGAACAGCACGCTGAAGAAGATGATCGGGAACAGGAAGAACACGCCGGCCATGCCGTACGGGATCGGCGTGTCCATGATACCCGGCGTCACCAAGAGGTAGAACAGCAGGATCACCGGGAAGGCGAGCACAAGGTTGGCCAGGAACGACAGCACGGTGTCGATCTTGCCGCCGTAATAGCCGGCGGGCAGGCCGAGCGTGATGCCGACCATCAGCGCGAAGCCGGTCGCGGCAGGCGCGATGATCAGCACGATCTGGCTGCCATAGACCATGCGCGAAAACACGTCGCGCGCCAGCTTGTCGCCGCCGAACAGATAGGTCAGCCCCGACTGCGGTTCGACGGCGCCCGGCAGCACGTCCTTCATGATCGGAATCTGGGCCAGCGGATCGAAGGGCGATATGGTCGCGGCGAAGATCGCCGTGAACAGCCAGAACAGGCAGATGCCGACGCCGACAATGCCGACACCGCTGTCGAACAGCTGGCCGTAGAGCGCCAGCTTCTTCTTGTAGGCGAAGCTCGCGCCCATGACGATGACGAGCGCGATCCAGACCGGCCAGAAGCGCGACAGCACTTCGAAAACGACGGTGAAGCCACTGATGTATTGAACCGGCATCGGCTTCGCTCCCTACTGAACTCTGATACGCGGATTGAGAAATGCGTAGCCGACATCGGAAATGAGCTGCGTGATCAAGACGATGAACACCGAGACCAGCGAGCAGCCGAGCAAAAGGTCGATATCGTTGTTGCCGGCCGCCTCGACCAGCGTGTAGCCGAAGCCCTGGTAGCGGAACATCACCTCGACGATGACGACGCCGGTGAGCAGCCAAGGGAATTGCAGCATGATGACGGTGAACGGTGCGATCAGCGCGTTGCGCAAGGCATGTTTGACCACCACGCTGCCGAAGGAGAGACCCTTCAACCGCGCAGTACGGATATATTGCTGCGTCATCACTTCGACCATCGAAGCTCGCGTCATGCGGGCGATATAGCCGATGCCGTAGATCGCCAGCGTCATCACCGGCAGTGTGAAATTGTAGAAGGTGATGCCCTGGCTGGCCGAAGCCGCCGAGCCGTTCAGCCAGCCTAGCCATGAGGCGAAGATGACGGTGAAGATGACGCCCGACACATATTCAGGCGTCGCCGTCGAGGCGATCGACGCCACGGACAGCACCCGGTCGGTTCGCGACCCCTCACGCATGCCGGCCAGAATGCCGATCAGCAGCGAGATCGGCACCATCACCGCCAGCACCCAGAACATCAGGATGCCCGTAGCGCCGAGTGCCGGAAACAGTTTTGAGGCGACGGTCGCCTTGAACTTGGTCGAGCAGCCGAAATCGCCCTGGAAAACGCCGG
>NZ_RZRR01000743.1:0-2859 GCF_003998555.1 Mesorhizobium sp. M7A.F.Ca.CA.002.09.1.1
CTGAAGGTATTCACCAGGGAAGCCTTCCGATGCAATGGCCTTCGCGCAGAACAATCTCGGGGATGTCAGCTGGAATCGGGCCAGCTATGGCGGCGGCAAGGCCGAATATCAAAAGGCGATCGGATTCTTCGAGAACGCCAAGCAGCGCTTTAGCGAAGCCGGCTACACCAGCCATCCCTCTCACCGACCAGAAGGTCGATCTGGTGAAGAAGCAGATGGCGAAGAAGTAGGTCTACGCTTCCCGCCGACCGCGCCTTGTCTTTCGGCCGGCTTTACCGTCCCTATATGTCCTGCCACCGGAACCCCTTGCCGGGAACCGCAGAAGGATAGCGGATGATTCGATTTGCCTTGGCGTTGTTCCTGCTTGTTGTTCCCAGCGTGGCGCACGCCACGGATGCAGGCTGGGCGCTGCTGCGCGACGGCGGACACGTCGTGCTGCTGCGCCATGCCATGGTCACCGGCACCACCGATCCGGCCAATTTCGACATCGACAGCTGCGCCACCCAGATGAACCTGTCGGCGCGCGGCAAGCAGCAGGCGAGCAAGATCGGCGCTCTGTTTGCCGCTCGGGCGGCACCGATCGAGCGCGTGCTGTCCAGCCGCTATTGCCGCTGCCTCGACACCGCCCGCATCGCCTTCGAGACCGACCCGGAACTCTTTGCACCGCTCGATCTCCTGAAAGGCGACGAGACGCAGAAGGCCGCGCAGATCGCTGCGATCCTGAAGGAAATCCGCGTCTATTCCGGCTCCGACAATCTGGTCATGGTCACCCATCTGGAAGACATCGTGGCACTGACCGGCATCTCACCGCGCGAAGGTGAGGCCGTCGTCGTCGAGCCGCAAGGCGATGGCCTGCGCGTGCTCGGCCGCGTCACCTTCTGAGCGTGCTGCGCGATCGCTGACGCCGAAAGCGGTGTTGCTGAAATGCCACCGTTGAAAGAAGCCGCAAATTCGCCGTGACAATGCCGCTTGCGACAACCCGTCGCAGGGGCTATAGGCGCGCTCCCGGTCACGAGAACCGAAGCGAGCACAACGGTTGGAGCTTTCGTCTCCGCCCGTGCAGGCGGCATTGCCGCCCTGTATACGGCGCCGCTTTGGGGATTGGGATCGCGGATGTAGCTCAACTGGGAGAGCGCCGGACATAATCCGGAGGTTGTGGGTTCGAGTCCCTTCATCTGCACCACGGATAGCTCAGTTTGGTTAGAGCATCAGATTGTTAATCTGACTGTCGAAGGTTCGATTCCTTCTCCATTGGCCTTGAAAAGCCATCCGAAAAACGGTCCGGGGACTGGAATGCGAAAGACTGGACGGGTGACCCAAGCCTTCGGGCGCGGATCATCTCAAGCGTCTTTCGCCATCGGCTCGCGGCCAGGCCCGCGGTGACGATCAAGGCGCGGTGTCGCCGGCAAGGGAGGCTAAGGCCTCCTGCGCCCGCTTCGCTGCCCCGCGATCCGCTCCCGAAGGCCCGCCACGGCTCGATGCCACCAGTCCCCGGATCATTCGTGCCCGGGCTACGACGCAAGAGACGACGTGAAACGAGAAACGAAGGGAAGATCGACGCATGACGTGACGCCTCGCATGGGGCCATGCCCGACAGGAGTAAGACAATGACCATTCTCGACAAGGTTCTTGGACGCGAGCGCGTCCTCGTAAAGGAAAACGAACGTGCCCTCGCCCTCCACAAGGGGGAGATCAAGGCTGTCCTGCTGCCGGGCGAGCACTGGCTCGCCAACCGGCGCGGCAGCCTCGAAGTGTCTCGGCACGATCTGAAGAACCCGGAATTCGTTTCGGCATACGAGAAGGCGTTGTTCGACAAGCTTCCGGATGTGGCCGCGCGTCATTTCACCGTCGTTCGCACCGGGCGCACGGATGTCGCCGTCATCGAGCGTGACGGCAATCTGCACGCCGTGCTGGCACCGGACCGCAAGCTCGTGCTGTGGACGGATGCCGGCCCGTGGAAGGTGACGCTGATCGACACGTCAGTCGATCTCGCCATCGATGCGGCGATCATGCGCCGGCTCGGCCAGGCCCGGAAGGCGGAATTGATGTCCGTCCATCCGGTCGTCGATGGTCAGGCCGGACTGCTGTTCATCGACGGTGTCCTGGTCAGGACGCTGACGGCGGGCGTGCATGGCTTCTGGAACGTCGGACGCATGGTGCAGATCAAGGTCGTCGACCTCAAGCGCCAGTCGCTCGACGTTGCCGGGCAGGAAGTGCTGACCAAGGATCGCGTGACGATCCGCGTCAACATCGCAGCCGAATACCGGGTCGTCGATCCGGTCAAGGCGGTCAGCATGGTGAAGGACTTCTCCGAAGCCCTCTACCGCGCCCTGCAATATGCCTTCCGCAAGACGCTTGGCGCGCTGACACTCGATCAGATCCTCGAAAAGAAGGTGACGATCGATGAGGAAGCGGCAGCCAAGGTCCGCGCCGACATGGCCGAGATCGGCGTGGAGGTCAGCGATATCGCGCTCAAGGATGTCATCCTGCCGGGCGAGATGCGCGAGATCCTCAACCAGGTGGTGTCGGCCGAAAAGCAGGCCGAGGCCAACATCATCCGTCGCCGCGAGGAGACGAACGCGACCCGTTCCCTCCTCAACACGGCCAGGGTGATGGCGGAAAACCCGGTGATGCTGCGGCTGAAGGAGCTCGAGGCGCTGGAAACCATCGCCGGCAAGGTCGAGCGGCTGACCGTCCACAACGGAACGGGCGGGCTGCTGAACGATCTGGTCAAGCTTCGCGACAGCTGATGCATGTCGCCAAAAGTGTTCCGCTTTTGGAAAAACGACACGCATCGAAATAAGGCTGACGTTGCGTCAACAGAAGGGCCGCCGGGTAAACCGGCGGCCCTTCTTGCGT
>NZ_RZRR01000744.1:0-2853 GCF_003998555.1 Mesorhizobium sp. M7A.F.Ca.CA.002.09.1.1
AATTGTCGCTGCCGGCAAAAGCAGTGCCCGTGGCAACGAGGATGGCGGCAGCGGTAAGAGCGATCTTGGTCATTTTAATTACTCCTGAGTTCAAGTTTGGGTCGATATCGGCAGTCGCGATTAGCGGCCGAAGAGGTTGCGGTCAGCGCCCTGCGAAGCGGGGGCCTGGACGGTCTGCGTCGACTTGGAGACCGAAGCGGTGATCGAATGGTCGACAGCGACGGCAGGCTGATTGGCGTTGGCCGAGCCATAATTGTCGCTGCCGGCAAAAGCAGTGCCCGTGGCAACGAGGATGGCGGCGGCGGTAAGAGCGATCTTGGTCATTTTAATTACTCCAGTATTTGTCATGTCCGTCTAGTGGCGTGCCCTTGGGAGGAATTTCGCGTCGCTCGGACCACCCCGAGATGGGCTCGCGCTGCCGCGGATTCCAATCACGAAGATGTTCCCCCGCGGCTCGAATCCAGGCCTTGAAATTTGACACAGGGTCTCGGCGGTCATAATTTAACTGTTTGAAATCAGACAGTTAATCGATAACGCCCATCACCAGGCGCGACCGCTCGCCAGGCCGGCGTTCACCATCTGCTACACAGTGCGTCAACAGAAATCGAACTGAACGGTTCGGTTTGAAGCGATTGCGCACCATCTGAACTTCTGGATCTCCTACATTTGCCTTGCGGTTGGATCGAGATTATCGCTTGTGCACGATCATCAATCGGGCGCGACTTGGCGGCGCCAGTTGAAGAAGTGGCGGAAATCCGGGTGACCTGCACCCCAGGACAGCGATAGAAATGCGGTTGCTGCTTGTAGAAGACAATCGCGAGCTGGCGGATTGGCTGGGCAAGACCCTGCGTCAGGCGAACTATGTCGTCGACATCGTCCATGATGGCGAGGATGTCGAACACGCGCTCGCCGCCGGTGACCACGCGCTTGTCATCCTCGACCTTGCGCTGCCGCGCATGAGCGGGCTGGAGGTGCTGCGAATGTTGCGGACGCGCGGCAACCGGGTGCCGGTGATCGTGCTGACCGCAAACGCCAGTCTCGACGGCCGGGTCAAGGGCCTCAATGAGGGCGCCGACGACTATCTGGCCAAGCCCTTCCAGATCGAAGAGCTCGAAGCACGAATCCGCGCGCAATTGCGCCGTGCCAATGACCGCACCGCGCCGGTCGTTGCCTGCGGTGATCTCGTCTTCGACACCAACACGCGGCTGTTTTCGCTTGCCGGCGAGGCGCTGGCGCTGACACCGCGCGAGCATGCCGTGCTTGAGCAATTGATGGTCAAGGCCGGACGCACGGTGAGCAAGGCGGCATTGTCGGCCGCGATCTACGATTTCGAGACCGACGCCGATCCCAGCGCCATCGAGATCTACGTGCACCGCGTGCGCAAGAAGCTCGACGGGTCGCGGGTCCAGATCGCCACACTGCGTGGCCTCGGCTACCTGTTGCGCCAAGACGATTTGGCGCCGTGACGATCCTGGCGCCATGAGGATCAACAGCCTCCGCCTGCAATTGCTGGCATGGGTGGTGCTGCCGCTTGCCGGGCTCGCGACCATCAACCTGTGGACCAGCCAGCGCAACGCACTGGCGACCGCGGACCTGGTCACCGACCGGATGCTCGTCGGATCGGCGCGGGCGATTGCCGAGCAGGTCGCCATGGTCGACGGCGTGCTCGATGCCACGGTGCCCCCGGCGGCGATCGAGATGTTCGACACCGGCGACCGCGACAGCGTCTACTATCGCGTCGAGACAGCCGGCGGGCGGCTGCTGACCGGATATCCCGACCTGCCCGAAGCGCCGCAGCATGCCAGTGTCGAGGCCGCCTACCGCGATCACCAGCTGCGGCTCCTGACCCTTGGCCATGCGGTGATCGGCGCCGGCAACGACTCGCCAATATCAGTCACCGTGGGCGTCACCCTTGCCGGCCATGACGCCATGGTCAAACAGCTTTGGTTCAGCGCCTTTGCCCAGCAACTGGCGCTGGTGGCGATTGCCGGCGTGTTCGTGCTGCTCGGCTTGCGTCGCGGCCTGGCGCCGTTGATCCGGCTGCGCGATGCGGTACGCTCGCCAAACCGCAGCGACCTTGACCCCGTCGAAGTGCCCGGTGCGCAAAGCGAGATCCGCCCGCTGATCGACGCCCTCAACGCCTACATGGAGCGCGTGCGGGCGCAGATGGCGGCGCAACGCCGCTTCATCGCCAATGCGGCGCACCAGCTGCGCACGCCCCTGGCGCTGCTGTCGACACAGGCAAGCTATGCGCTTCGCGAAAGTGCCGCCGATGCCCGCCAGGAGGCGCTGGTGGCGCTGCAGGCGAGTTCCGGCAAACTGGCGCGGCTGGCCGAACAGCTCTTGACCCTGTCACGCGCCGAGCCAGGCAGCCGGCGGCCGCGCGCCGACCGCATTGACCTGGCGGAAGCCGCCCGGCACGTGCTGGAAACCCTGGCGCCAACGGCCATCGATCGCAAAATAGATCTCGGCCTCGAGGAGGCTGGCCCCGTTCCGGTCATCGGCGACGGCACCATGCTGCGCGAGATGATCGTCAACCTCGTCGACAACGCACTGCGCTACTCCCGGGCTGAGGGCAGTGTCACGGTGAAGCTGGCGGCCATCGACGGCGAAGCCGTGCTGACGGTCGCCGACGACGGGCCTGGCATTCCGGCGGACGAGCGAGACCATGTCTTCGAGCGCTTCTACCGTATTGCCGGTTCGACCGAGGAAGGCAGCGGGCTGGGACTCGCCATTGTACGCGAGGTCGTCGAAAATGCCGGCGGCCGCGTCACCCTTGGGGATGGCGCGGCCGGCGGTCTGTTGGTTGAGGTCAGGCTGCCGCTGGCCTGACCGGTCAGGCTGCCCCTGGTC
>NZ_RZRR01000745.1:0-2850 GCF_003998555.1 Mesorhizobium sp. M7A.F.Ca.CA.002.09.1.1
GATTGGAGCCGAAGGTCATGGTCGGCAGCGTGCAGTCTTCATAGATTGGCAGCGTCGACTGGGCGACGCCGGAATTGAAGTTCACCAGGCCAAGCACGACCTTGTCATTGTCGCAGAATTTCTGGGCGACGAGCGTTCCCTCGCGCGGGTCGGCCTTGTCGTCCTGCTGGTCATAGGCAATGGTGACGCCATTGACGCCGCCATCGGCGTTCAGCCTGTCGACGTAGAGCTTGAAGCCATTGTGCCAGGTGCTGCCGAAATAGGCCTGCGCGCCCGAGAGCGGCGCGGACATTCCGACGGTAATCTGCTCGGCCATGGCCGGCGCTGCAAAAAGCGAGGCGCCGAGAAGAAGTGTGGCGATAGATTTTTTCATCATGGTTCCCCTTAGCTGCTGACTACGACAGGGGAGGCCGTTGCGGTCTTCTTCCCCGTGTAAGCCCATCGAAGCAGACAAAGGGATCGTCGTCAAGAAAGTGTCGACACTATTGCGTTCAATTTTGTGCTCAGATATCGATTATGCGTCGCGAGCCCTTCGGCGACGCTTCAGCTCGGCGCCATTGTCGGGCGCGAAAACCTTGAGCAAGGCGTCCTTGAGCGCTTGCTGCGTGGCGGAGACGGTCATTTCGATATGTTCGCGCAACAGTTTCGCGCCGTTCTCGGCATCGCGCTTGACGGCAGCCTCGACGATGGCCGAATGGGAGGTGATCTGCGCCTTGTCATGCGAAGGATGTTCGATCTGGATGCGGCGGATGAAGCGGATGCGTGCATTGATGGAGCTGAGCTGGCCGACAAGTTCCGGATTTCCGGAGAGTTCGGCGATGAGCAGATGGAAGCCTTCGTCCTCGGCCAGGATGACATCCGGCGGCTGGTCCGGGTAGGCGTCGACGATCGCTTCCCAGTAGCTCCGCAGCCGGTCGATTTCGCTGTCGTCGGCGCGCTCGCACATCAGCTTGAAAGCAGCGCACTCGATGATCGAGCGGAACTCGTAGAGATCGAGCAGGCCCTCGGTGCTGAGGCTTCTGACGAAAAAGCCTCGATTGGGCGTGAGCGAAACGAAACCCTCGGAGGCGAGCCGGTTCAGCGCCTCGCGGATCGGTGTGCGCGAAAGGCCAAGGCCGCGCGAAAGCTGGACCTCGTTGATGCGCTCTCCGGGCTTCAGCTTGAATTCGACCAGGAGCTTGCGGATGGTGTTGTAGGCGCGTTCGCTGCTATCGGCAGCGCGGCGCGTCTCCGCTTCAGCGGCAAGGGACGGGTCGCTATCGGCACTGGTCTCGGCTCGTTCGGTCACGTCGGTTCTCATCTGATTTGTATGCAGGCTGTGTCGACACTTTGTAGAGCCGCCTTTCTTTCCCAACTTCGTGTGAATGGCAAGCAGCAGGTTCAAATCCGGGGGACAACAATGATTGTAGGCATTCTTGGGGTCGGGCATCTGGCGACGTCCATGCTGGCTGGGTTCTTGCGTTCCGGGCTTGATCCCGCGGCGATCGTGCTGTCGCCGCGGGGCAAGGCGGCGGCGCTCTCCGCCCGGCACGGTTTTCGGCTGGCAATCGACAATCGCGATCTCGTCGAACAGTCCGATGTCGTCATTGTTGCGGTGCGGCCCGTGCATGCGCCGGATGCGGTCGCTGGCCTGCCGTGGCGCACGGACCAAACAATGGTTTCGGTTTGCGCCGGCGTAGCGCTATCGCGGTTTGCTGTCGCGCCTGCGCGCGCGGTGCGCGCCATGCCGTTCACGGCTTCCGAAATCTGTGCCAGTCCGACGATCTATTTCCCCGACCTTGAGCAGGCGCGGGCGGTCCTCGACTGGCTTGGCCCCTCGATCGCTCTGGCCAGCGAAACGGACTTCGAGTTGGCGACGGTCAATGCCGCCATCTATGGCTGGGTGCAGGATCTGATCCGCAGGACGACTGAATGGTCGAGCGCGCGAGGTCTCGATCCGGCAATTGGCCGCCGGCTGACGGCGATGACGTTCGTGGCCGCCGGGCGGCTGATTGAGGAGAAAGACCAGCCGATGCATCAGATGCTCGAGGAGCTGGTGACACCGGGCGGCATCACCGAGCGGGGTCTGCAGGTGCTTTCGGCGCGCGGAGTGCCTGCGGCCTGGGAGGAGGCCTGCACGGCCGTGCTCGACAAATTGACCGAGCCGGACTGAGGCGCGGCGTCGCTGACGCCACGCATGCTCATCGTTGCGGCGCGGGCGGATAGGTATGGCCGCCGGGCGCCTGTTCGCTCGGCGCGACGGTCAGTTCGCTGATGTCGACATGATCCGGCATCCGCAGCGCGGTAGCAAGCACGGCGGCAATGTCGGCCGGGCCGAGCGGCCGCTGTTGCGAGTACATGCGCTTGCGCAAGCCCTCGCGGTCGCCGTCGAAGGCCTTCAGATAGAAATCCGTTTCCACACGGCCCGGGGCGATCTCGGTCAGCCGCACGCCGGTGCCCGCGAGATCATAGCGCAGGATGCGACCGGCCTGGGAAAGGCCGGCCTTGGCCGCACCGTAGGTCGTCGTGCCGGGAAAAACGCCGCTGGCTGCCGTGCTGGTCAGGTTGAAGATGTGGCCACGCTTGCGCGCGATCATGCCCGGCAGCAACATGCGGATGAGCTGCAAGGGTGCGGTGAGGTTCAGCGCCACCACCTCGGCTGTTTCCTCCGCGCTCTGTTCGTGCAGGGGGCGCACGGTCGCCAAACCGCCGGCATTGTTGACCAGGACATCGATTTCCGCCGCACCGAGCGCAGAAGCGATCGCCTCGTTGTCGCGCACATCGGCGACAAGCGGTTTCACGCGTGGCCCGAGCCTCTCCTGCAGGACCTGTAGCGCGCCACGGCTGCGCGCCAGCGCATGGACGGTCAAT
>NZ_RZRR01000746.1:0-2848 GCF_003998555.1 Mesorhizobium sp. M7A.F.Ca.CA.002.09.1.1
TTTCGCGTGGGCTGACGCTCGACCAGATGCGCGACGATCCCGGTATCACCACCATCATCTCGATGCCGTCCAATGCCCTGCCCCGGCCGATCGCCGAGACATGGAAACTCTTGTCGGTCAGCGTCAGATTGGTGAAATAAGTGTCGAGATGGCGAGAGTTTGCCGGCAGCTCCACCGGCGCGCAGACCTGGTTGCCCAGCATGTGGATGCAGTTGAAATGCTGCGCCAGCCGTGTGAGATCCGAATAGTCGCGCAAATTGCCGGCGCGGCGGCCGCGCTCCATGTCATGGACATTGGGCGGCCCGGCAACGAGGGTGAAATTGATGGTGTTGCCGCCCAGATGAACCGCGTTGGCCGGGTTGCGCGGCGTCAACACATAGCTGGGCTGCGTGGTCTTCAGCACGTCTTCGATCAGGCCGCGATCGATGCGGACATTCGCTGAGGCATGATCGACCCTGGCGCCGGCCTTCTCGAACAGCGACAGCGCGCGCGGACTCATCACCTCGATGCCGAAATTCTCCAATATGTGCATCGACGCCTGATGGATCTGCTCGATCTGATCGGGCGACAGCATGGCCATTGGCGGATAGGGATTGGTCACCCGCCTGAGCGGCAGTTGCGGAATGGCCGATGGCCCCCGATTGCTGGTGCGCTCGGCGCCGCGTTTGCGTCTTGGTTCGTTCATGCCTGGCATCAAAGCCCCGGCAAACCAGGCAAGCTGTCATAAATACGCCGTTTGCGGGCGTGATTTTAGCCACGGCGGCATTTCCGCAGTATCCATTTATAGAATACGACGAAATATGTCGGATTGTTGATATGGGATTTCCTCGAGCGACCGCTCGGGCGAAGCGTTAATGGACGCTGCAAGATTCCCTTTATGATTTCGGCCTATTGCTCTGCCGATGCGTAGTTCGAGTTTTAGTAAAATTGGTGCGGTTTGCGTGCTGCTGGCGCTTTCGGCCTGCGCCACGCCGCCCAATCACATCAACAATGTCTGCGCCGTCTTCGACCAGAATGACGGCTGGTTCGACAACTGGCAGTCTGCCGCCGAGCGCACCCAACAGAAATATGGCATTCCCGTTCCCGTACTGATGGCGACGGTGCGCAAGGAATCGGGCTTCAAGAGCAATGCAAGGCCGCCGCGTACCAAGCTGCTCGGCTTCATTCCGTGGAAGCACGTCTCCACGGCCACCGGCTTCTCGCAGGCGCTGGACGGCACCTGGTCGCAATATCAGCGCGAGACCGGCAACTGGGCGGCGCGGCGGACGAAATTCGCCGATGCGGTCGATTTCGTCGGCTGGTATCATTCCAAGACATCTGACACCTACGGCGTCGCCCGCAACGACACCTACAATCTCTACCTTGCCTACTATCTCGGCTGGACCGCCTATGGCCGCGGCAACAGGGGCGATGCCGGTGTGCAGGGCTATGCCCGGGCCACCGACAAGATGGCGCGGGACTATGCCCAGCAGTTGAGCGAGTGCGGGAACTGAGCTTGCCGCATCGTTGATCTCGATCTTCGGACTGTCAGCTCGGCCTTTTGCCGCGCGGACGCTTTGGTGGCGTGCCAGCAAAACCGGGGCCATCGCCATGCGGCGCGTCGTCCGGCATACCTTCGTGCGCGGCGTGTTCCTTGTCGAACTTGATCACGGGCTCCATCTTGGCCAGCACGTCGTCGGAGAGCCAGCACAGGCTCATATGACCGTCGCCGAGATGCTTGACCGGCGGCACCTTGGTCTCGCAGAGATTGTCCGGCACCAGCTTCTTGTAGCCGCAACGGGTCTGGAACGGACACCCGGATGGCGGGTTCATCGCCGACGGGATGTCGCCTTCCAGCACGATGTGCTTCTTCACGACACTCGTGTCGGCGATCGGGATCGCCGACAGCAGCGCCTCGGTATAGGGATGATAGGGCGGTGCGAAGATCTGGTCGGTCGTGCCTTGCTCGACGATATAGCCGAGATACATGACGACGACGCGGTCGGCGATGTAGCGAACGACGGAAAGATCGTGGCTGATAAACAGCATCGTCGTCTTGTTCTTGCGCTGGATGTCCATCAGCAGTTCGGTCACCGCCGCCTGCACCGACACGTCCAATGCCGAGACCGGCTCGTCGGCCACCACCACCTTGGCGTCACCGGCAAAGGCTCGCGCCACGCCGATGCGCTGCTTCTGGCCGCCCGAAAGCTGACGCGGCTTGCGGGTTTCGAATGCCCGCGGCAGCTTCACCAGGTCGAGCAGCTCCAGCATCCGCTTGCGGCGATCGGCAACCGTCTTGCCGACATTGAACTTCTCCAGCGTGCGGATGATCTGCGAACCGACCGAATGGCTGGGATTGAGCGTGTCGAACGGATTCTGGAACACCATCTGGATCGACGACACCGTGTCGACGCTCCGTTTGTCGATCCCCGTCGACTGGATTTCCGTGTTGCCCAGCGTCACCGTGCCGGCACTTGCCGTCTCCAGCCCGAGCAGCACCTTGGCCAGCGTCGACTTTCCGCAGCCGGATTCGCCGACGATGGCGACCGTCTCGGATTCGCGCGCCATGAACGAGATCGTCTCGTTGGCCTTGACGACGCGGCCCTCGCTCGAGCCGAACACCTCGCTGCCGCCGACCCTGTAATATTTTCTGAGGTCCTCGATCTTGAGCACCGGCGCGCCGGGCATGACGCGCTCATTGACCTTCTTGGCACCGGGTGGCAGCGCTTCCCAGTCGATCTCGTTGAAGCGCACGCAGCGCGAGAAATGGCCTTCATGACCAGCGACCTCGATCATCGGGATTTCGGCGGCGTTGCAGACACCCTCGACGAAATGGTGGCAGCGCGGGCCGAAATTGCAGCCCTTGGGC
>NZ_RZRR01000747.1:0-2830 GCF_003998555.1 Mesorhizobium sp. M7A.F.Ca.CA.002.09.1.1
CCGTTAAACCTCTTCGGGGGCGCGCGTCAGGTCGCGACCGCCTTGCCGCCATTGACCGGCTTCTCCTCGTCGGCCGTAGCCTGCGGCCGCAGTTTGAACAGGATCAGCAGCGGGGCGGCGATGAAGATCGACGAATAGGTGCCGAAGATGACGCCGAACAGCATGGCCATGGTGAACGAGCGGATCACCTCGCCGCCGAAAAGCACCAGCGCCAGCAGCGCCAGGATCGTCGTCACCGAGGTCAGCGTCGTTCTCGACAGCGTCTCGTTGATGGCGTTGTTCAGGAGTTGCGGCAGCGGCATGCGCTTGTATTTTCGCAGATCCTCTCGGACACGGTCATAGACCACGATCGTATCGTTCAGCGAATAGCCGATGATCGTCAGGATCGCCGCCAGTGACGACTGGTTGAACTCCAGCCCGGAGATGACGAAGAAGCCGAGCGTCATGACCACATCGTGCACCGTCGCCACGATGGCGCCGACCGCGAACTGCCATTCGAAGCGGAACCAGACATAGATCAGGATACCGAGCAACGCGATCAGCATGGCGATCGTGCCTTGCTTGGCGAGCTCGCCGGACACGGTCGGTCCCACCACTTCGACGCGGCGGAAGTCATAATTATCCTGCAGCTCGCCGCGCACCTTGTCGATGACGGTCTGCTCGGCATTTTCGCCACCATCCTGCGTCCCGACGCGGATCAGCACGTCGTTCGGCGTACCGAACTGCTGCACCTGGACTTCACCGATGTTGAGTTCGGTCAGCCGCGCGCGGAGGTCGGCGAGATCGGCATTGCCGCTCTTGGCCTGCACTTCGATCAGCGAACCGCCCTTGAAATCGATGCCGTAGTTGATGCCGACGGTCATGAACAGCACCACCGACAGGATCGAAAGTGCGCTGGACAGCGTGAACGTCCAGCGACGGATGCCCATGAAGGGGATCTTGGTGCCGGGCGGAACGAAGGTCACCGGCGCCTTCGGCAATTCCTTCGGGCGAGCACGCCGCAGCCAGATCGAGACCAGCAGACGGGTGAAGGTGAAGGCGGTGAAGACGGTCGTCAGAATGCCGATGGCATAGGTGATGGCAAAGCCCTTCACCGGCCCGGTACCGAGATAGAACAGCACCACGGTGGCGATCAGCGAGGTGATGTTGGAATCGACGATGGTCGCCAGCGCCTTGGTGAAACCGGTATCGATCGCCTGGATGACCGAGCGGCCGGCGCGCCGCTCCTCGCGGATGCGCTCGTAGATCAGCACGTTGGAATCGACCGCCATGCCGATGGTCAGCACGATACCGGCGATACCAGGCAAGGTCAGCGTCGCGCCAAGCAGCGAGAGCACGCCGACGATCATCGCCACGTGCACCGCCAGCGCGATGTTGGCGAGGAAGCCGAGGAAGCCGTAGGCGACGAACATGAAGGCAACGACGAGGATAGAACCGATGATGCCGGCAACCTTGCCGGCATGGATCGAATCCTGGCCAAGGCCCGGACCAACGGTACGCTCCTCGATGACGGTTAGCGTCGCCGGCAGCGCGCCGGCGCGCAGCAGCACGGCGAGATCGTTGGCGCTCTGGGCGGTGAAATTGCCGGAGATCTGGCCGGTGCCGCCGAGGATCGGCTCGCGGATCTGCGGCGCCGAAATCACCTGGTTGTCGAGGATGATGGCGAACAGCTTGCCGACATTTTGCGCCGTGGCCTGGCCGAAGCGCGCCGCCCCCTTCGAATCGAAGCGGAACGACACCACCGGCTCGTTGTTCTGCGAATTGTAGGTCGCCTGCGCATCGACGAGGTTTTCGCCCGAGACGATGACGCGGTTCTCGATCAGATACGGAACCGGCGGATCGTCCTGCGAATACAGCACCGACGAGCCGGCAGGCGGACGGCCGTTGAGCGCGTCCTGCACCGGCATCGACTGGTCGACCATCTGGAAGGTCAGCTTGGCGGTCTGGCCGAGGATTTCCTTCAGCCTTTGCGGGTCCTGAAGACCCGGCACCTGGACAAGGATACGGTCGTCGCCCTGCCGCTGCACGATGGGTTCGGTCGTGCCGAGTTCGTTGACGCGGCGTTCGACCACCTCGATCGACTGCGTCAGCGCGGTCGACGTGCGGTATTTGATGCCGGCATCGGTGACGTTGAACTTGAGCAGGCCGGGCTCGGAATCGTCGAGCGTCATTTCCTGCACGGAACCGCCGGTGAACAGGCCGGCGGCGACCGGATCGGTCAGCGTCTTCAGCGCCGTCTTGGCGGCATCGATCTGGGCGGGATCGGTAATGCGAACCTGCAGGGTCCGCCCCGTGCCGGCAAGGCCGGTATAGCCAATCTTGGCGTCGCGCAGCAGCGTGCGGATTTCGTCGCGCGTCGTCTCCAGCCGGTCCTTGATCAGATCGTTCTGGTTCATTTCCAGCAAGATGTGCGAACCACCCTGCAGGTCGAGGCCGAGCGTCATCTGCCGCTTCGGCACCCAGTTGGGCAGTTGCGCCAGCGTGCTGGCGGAGAACAGGTTGGGCGCGGCGAGGATCACCGTGATGGCCACGGCCACCCAGATCAGGATCATCTTGAAGCGCGAGAAATACAACATATGGCGTCGTCCGTCAGAGCGTGTCCGCGGATCGCTCCGCCTAAAATTGGATTATTTCTTGGCGTTCTGGTTGGCCACCGGCTCGCCCTTGACGCGCACATCGGCGATCGTCGAGCGCAGCGCCGTCACCTTCAAGCCATTGCCGAGGTCGACCTCGAGCTCGTTGTCGTCGATCACCTTGGTCACCTTGCCGACGAAGCCGCCGCCGGTGACGACCGTGTCGCCGCGACGGACCGCGGCCAGCATCTCGCCAC
>NZ_RZRR01000748.1:0-2830 GCF_003998555.1 Mesorhizobium sp. M7A.F.Ca.CA.002.09.1.1
GCCTGGAGCGGTCCAGCGGAACCGGGTTGGCTTCAGCCGTTCGGTGTTTCAGGCGAAAGATGCGCGCGTCCGCGCGGCACGCCAAGACCGGTGTCCGGCGGCTCGCCGGCGGCCGGCCTGTCCTCGATCATGTGCGTGGTGCGCCAGCGGCCGAAACGATAGTAGGCCGCCGCCAGTACAAGCGAGCTGATCGAACCCGCCGGGAAGCTCCACCACAACGCTTCCTCGCCGATCACGCCACGCATGAAATAGGCAAAGCCGGTGCGCACGACCAGCACCGAAATGACCAGGATGATCAGCGGCGGCATCACGGCACCCGTGGCTCGTACGGTGGCAAACAGCACGATGGTTATGCCGAACAGGATGAACGACCACGAGGCGACATTGTTGATGTGGACGGCGATGTCGATCGCCGCGCTGTCGCGGCTCAGGAACAGGCTCAGCACCGAACGGTCGAAAACCGACAGCACGGCAACCAGTGCGCCGGTCAGGACGAGGTTGAAGCCGACGCCTGAGGCGGCGATGCGGCCGATCCGGTCCCAGCGCCCGGCGCCGACATTCTGTGCCGCCATCGAGGACACCGCGGCGCCGATGGCGAGCGCCGGCATCTGGATGTAGGTCCACAGCTGGGCGGCGATGCCGTAGGCGGCGGCGACCTGTGAGCCGTAGGAATTGACGATGCCCATCACCGTCAGTGCCGCCGCCGAAATGACGATCATCTGCAGGCCCATCGGCACGCCCTTGAAGACGACGATGCGCAGCAAGGTGGGATCGGGCCGCAGCAGAGCGAGGTTGGCGCCGGCCAGCCGCAGCGGATGCTTGCGCACATAGAGCACGATCAGGATGGCGATCACGCTAACCGTCTGGCCGATCAGCGTGGACGTGGCGGAGCCCGCGATGCCGAGTTCGGGAAACGGTCCGATGCCGGCGATGAGCAATGGGTTGAGCACGATGTCGAGGACGACGGCCAGCGCCATGAAGAAGAAGGGGGTGCGTGAATCGCCGGCACCGCGCAGCACGGTCATGACGAAGGACAGAAGGTTCATCATCGGCACGGCGACGAAGATGATGCGCAGATAGGAGCGCGCCAGCGGCAAGGCGTCGGCCGGTGTGCCGAGCGTGTTGAGAATGGCGTCAACCCAGATCCAGCCGCAGACCGCGAAGACAACCGAGACGAGGAAGAAGAACGTCGCGCTGGTGCCGTCAATGCGGCGCGCCTCGGGCAGGTCGCGGGCACCGACCGACTGGGCCACCAGGATGGTGGCCGCCGTGCCGATGCCGAACACAGTGCCGAGGATCAGGAACAGGACGAGGTTGGCATTAGAGGTGGCGGTCAGCGCCGATTCGCCGAGAAAACGGCCGACCCAGACGGCGTTGATCGAGCCGTTGAGCGACTGCAGCACGTTGGAGCCGAGCACCGGCAGGGCGAACAGCAGAAGCGTGCGCGGGATCGGGCCGCTGGTCAGGTCGCCGGTGCGCCGGCGCGCGGGCATTTTTTCGTCCATGGCGGGCAACTCGGCGGATGGTGATTTGGATCCAGTCCACGATGATATCGCAGGCGGGACCGAGATGCACCCTTGCGAACGCGCGGCTGAAAGGCCGCTGCCCCGTTCATGCCTGCCGCGAGCCCAGCGGACGCGCCAAGCGCGCCCGCCCGTGCAGTGGCCGTTACTTCCCGGCGAGACCCGGCAGCGTGACCTGATAGACCAGGAACATGGTGTCGACATCGGCGCCGTCTTCCGCCTTGTAGGGTGCGCCGACCTGAAAACCGTCCTGGGCGAGGAAGTCGTTGTCGTTGGCGACGAACAGGAAGTAGTCGTCGGGCAGCTTCGGATCGAGAACGCTGACCACCGACATCGCCTCCCACTTCTCCGACAGGTTGTTCTTGTCGTTCGGCGCGCCATTGTGCAGGCCGAAGCGGCCGAGTTCGCCCTTGTCGTTGATGTCGATGAACGGCGTCAGCTTGGCCGGCATCACCGACGGGTCGAGCACGCCCTTGGGCGCCAGCGGCTTGTCGGCGGCATCGAAGGCGCCGCCGGCGATGTCGGTCGCGGCCGAGACGTCGACGACGAAGATCTGGCGCACCAGCGAGGTGTCGCCCTTCAGCCCCTGGCCGTTGCCGCTGTCGCGCGCCAGCATCAGGAAGGTCTTGTCGGAGAGCGCCACGATCTCGCTCTGCGCGGCGATCTTGGTCTTGCCCTTGGCATCCTTGAACACCGGCAACGGCACGACATACTCATGCGCCAGTTTGAGGTGGGCGAGGTCGGACGCGTCATAGACCAGCGCACGCGTGTTCTGGCGCGTCGCGGGCGAATCGCCGCCATCCTGCCGGGGCGCCGATTGCAGCACCGCGATCAGGAACTTGCCGTCCGGCGTCATCGCCATTCCCTCCAGGCCCTGGTTGTTCTGGCGGCCGGTCTCGGGGTCCTTCGGATCGGGCTCGGCGGCACCGGGTCCCGGATTGTCCGAGGCGAAGTTCGGCGTGCCGTGGCGCATCGGCACGAAGGCGGCCGGTGGCTGGGTTGCCGACAGCAGATGCCCGTCGGCGGAAAACCGATAGATGTTCGGGCCGTATTCGTCGGAGATGAACATCGAACCATCGGGCAGCCGCACGATCGCCTCGTTGTCGAGCGCCAGCTTGCCATTGTCGGCTTGCGGCAGGATCGGCATGTCGCCGCTTGCCGCGCGCACGCCGTTGAGTGGGTCGAGGCCTGTGGCATCAGCCCCCTTGTCGTCGGTGAGAAGCATGGTGTCGGCGAGCGTTGCCTTGACGCCCGTCTGCTCCTGGCCGGCAGCAGGTGCCGCGCCCGGTGCGACCGGAGCAAATTCG
>NZ_RZRR01000749.1:0-2829 GCF_003998555.1 Mesorhizobium sp. M7A.F.Ca.CA.002.09.1.1
TGCCACAGGGCTTCGGGGATGGCGGGGAAGCTGCTCTTGAGGGCGGCAGGGGGGGCGGCGTGGCGCAGCCTGGCCAGTGCGCCGAGGGTGACGCCGCGCTCGTTCACCTCGATCCTGCCCAACCCCTTGAGATGGGTGATGTCGACCAGCGTCTCGGGCTCGGCGACGCCGCATTTGGCGAGGTCGATCAGCGTGGTGCCGCCGGCCAAGAGCATGGCGCCGGGCAGGGCGGCCGCCTGGCGTGCCGCATCGAGCGAATTGGCGCGCACATACGAAAAATCCCTCATGATGCGGCCTCCAATGCTGCCTGGCGGACAGCGGCGACGATGTGCGGATAGGCGCCGCAGCGGCAGAGGTTGCCGGCCATATACTCGCGGATTTCTTCGTCGGAGCCGGCATGGCCTTCGCGGATGCAGGCGACCGCCGACATGATCTGGCCCGGCGTACAATAGCCGCACTGGAAGGCGTCCTGTTCGAGGAAGGCAGCCTGCACGGGATGCATTTCGCCCTCCCGTGCAAGCCCCTCTATGGTGGTGACGGTGCGGCCCTCGACTTGTGCGGCCAGCGTCAGGCAGGCCAGCACGCGCTCGCCGTCGATATGCACGGTGCAGGCGCCGCACTGGCCGTGGTCGCAGCCCTTCTTGGTTCCGGTCAGGCCGAGGCGATCGCGCAAGGCATCGAGCAGCGTGACGCGCGGCTCGAGTTGCAGATCGTGATCACGGCCGTTGATGTCGAGATGAACTGGGATCGTTGTTTTGGTCATGGGCGTCGGGCTCCAGTTGCTTGACGCGAAGTCGTTGATTTCATCTTTGGCAGCCGGCGGGGACCTGGCGCCGGCTGTGCGGCCCTTCGCTGCCGCTCCCCGCCTTCGGGCGTTCAGCCCCTTAAAAAGGTCCACTGGACTTTTTGGTGCGCCCGAAGGCGGACCGGGCCTTCACCATTCGTCGTTCGGGAAGCCAAGCAATTGGCTTCCCATCCGCTAGGTGGACCACTCCTCACCCCAGCAGGTCCTCGATGCGGACCGGAAAGCGCCGCGGCCGCACGCCGGTCGCATGCCAGACCGCATTGGCGACGGCGCCGGCCGTGCCGGTGATGCCGATTTCGCCGACGCCCTTGATGCCGAGCGCGTTGACGTGAGGGTCGTCCTCGTGGACCAGCAACGCCTCGACCGATGGAACGTCGGCATTCACCGGGACATGATATTCGGCGAGGTTGGCATTCTGGATCCGGCCAGAGCGCCGGTCGGTGATGGCTTCCTCATGCAGCGCGAACGAGACGCCCCAGATCATGCCGCCATAATACTGGCTGCGCACCAGCCTGGGATTGATGACCCGTCCGGCGGCGAACGCACCGACCAGCCTTGTGACACGGATCTGGCCAAAATCCGGATCGACCTTCACCTCGGCAAACACGGCGCCATGCGCGTGCTTGGCATAGGCCTCCTGAGACGCCGGGTCGGGAGCGCCCTTGCCGTGGCCCTCGATCTCGGTGAGGCCCGCGCGCGTGAGGATTTCGGCGTAGCTTTCACCGCGGCTTTCATCGTCGCGCCGATAGAGGCGGCCGCCGCGCGCCAGCACGCCTTCATTGCCGGCGCCGTAGAGCGGCGAGCCCTCGTCGCCGGTGGCGAGATCGGCGAGCCTGGCGATGACGGCGGCGCCCGCATTGTGGATCGCCATGCCGGCCGTCGCCGTGTGGCCGGAGCCGCCGGCAATGCCTGCATTGGGCAGATCGGAGCTGCCGGCCCTGAAATCGACCTGGTCGATATCCAGTCCCAGTCCGTCGGCGGCGATCTGGGCGAAGGCGGTCCAGGCGCCTTGCCCCATGTCCTGAGCGCCGGTCTCCATCACGCCGCTGCCATCGGCTCTCAGCACCGCCCGCGCTTCGGCCTGGAACATGATCGCCGGGAAGGTCGCCGTGCCCATGCCCCAGCCGGTCAGGAAACCGTCGGCGTCGCGCATCAGCCGAGGCTGAAGCGGGCGGCTCGCCCAGCCGAACGTCTCGGCCGCTTGCCTGTAGCATTCGCGCAGCGCCTTGGAGGAAAACGGCTTGCCGGTCATCGGCTCGACCTCGGCATAGTTCCGCAGCCGGAATTCCAGCGGGTCCATGCCGCAGGCGTAGGCTGCCTCATCGATAGCGCTCTCCAGCGCGATCGAGCCGGTGGCTTCGCCGGGCGCCCGCATGAACAGCGGCGTACCGGTATCGAGCCGCACCGCATCGTGCGAGGTGGCGATGGCCGGGCTGGCATAGAGCGTGTGCGAGGCATCCGCCGCCGGTTCGAAGAAATCGTCGAACGTGCTCGACGCGGTCTTGGCGTGATGGTCGAGTGCCGTCAGCCGCCCTTCGCCATCCATGCCCATGCGCAGCGTCTGGCGCGTCGGCGCACGGTGGCCGACCGGCCCGTACATCTGCTCACGTCGCAGCACCAGCTTGACCGGACGGCCGACGAGACGCGCCGCCAGGATGCCGAGCACCTGCGGCCCGGAGATCATGCCTTTCGAACCGAAGCCGCCACCCAGGAACGGGCTGCGGATGTGGATGTTCTCCGGCGCGATGCCGAACAGGCCGGCGATGCGGCCCTGCGCCATGGCAAGGCCCTGGCTCGGTGTGTCGATCGACAGTGTGTCGCCTTCCCAGGCGACGACGATCGCATGCGGCTCCATGGCGTTGTGGTACTGGGCCGGCGTCTCGTAGGTGGCTTCGATCCGCGTCTTTGCGGATTTAAGGCCGACCTCGACATCGCCCTTGTGCTGCACGGCCGGACCGCCGACGCCGACAGCACGCGGCACGAAATTTTCGGCGCCGTCGAGGCCAACGCGCGCCGGCATCACT
>NZ_RZRR01000750.1:0-2823 GCF_003998555.1 Mesorhizobium sp. M7A.F.Ca.CA.002.09.1.1
CTCTGGGTGATGTCGGAGCCGATCGTACGGCTGGTCTATGAGCGCGGCGCGTTCGCCGCCAACGGCTCGACGCCAACGGTGGCGGCGATCCTGGCGATCTTCGGCCTCGGCCTCCCGGCCTTCGTGCTGATCAAGGCATTCACGCCGGGCTATTTCGCCCGAGAGGACACGCGTACTCCGATGATCTTTGCCGCCATCTCGGTGGCGGTGAACGTCACCACGGCGCTGACGCTGTTTCCACGGATGGGCGCGCCCGGCATCGCGGTGGCCTCGGCCGTCGCCGGCTGGGTCAACGCGGTGATGCTGCTCGGCGTCCTGATCCGGCGCGGCCACTGGGGCCGCGACGTGCCGCTGATGAAGCGCATTCCACGTCTGGTGCTGTCGGCTATCGTGATGGGGGCAGCGCTCTATTTTGCCGAGCATTGGTTCGCCGTCAGGCTCGGGCCCGGCTCGCCGCTGGTGGTCAAGGCGACGACGCTGCTGTCGCTGGTCGCGGGTGGGGCGCTGCTGTACTTCATCACGGCGTTTGCCACCGGCGGCGCCGATTTCGGCATGATCCGTCGCAACGTCAAGCGGGGATCTGGCAAGTCGGCGCCACCGATCGCAAAGACCGACCTGGACGAGTAGCGCCCGACACGCTCGCAGCGCCGTCTTGATCGCAGCGCCGTCTTCGTCCATAAGCGCGCCGTCGCAAGACTTTCGCCGCGCGCGGTTTCCAGCCGCGTGATTGGCTCCGAAAAGTCTGCAACTTTTCGGAATCACGCTTATACGGCCCTCCACAAGCCATGAGGACAATCATGACCGCCTTCAAGCCACTCGTCTTTTCCGGTGTCCAGCCGACCGGCAATCTGCATCTCGGCAATTATCTCGGCGCCATCAAGAAATTCGTTGCCCTGCAGGACACCTCCGATTGCATCTATTGCGTCGTCGACCTGCATTCGCTGACAGCCCAACTCGTTTATGAAGACCTGGCCGACCAGACGCGGTCGATCACTGCGGCGTTCCTGGCCTCCGGCATCGATCCGAAGAAGCACATCGTCTTCAACCAGTCACGGGTCATGCAGCACGCCGAGCTTGCCTGGATCTTCAATTGCGTGGCGCGCATCGGCTGGATGAACCGCATGACGCAGTTCAAGGACAAGGCCGGCAAGGACCGCGAGAATGCCTCGCTCGGCCTGCTCGCCTATCCCTCGCTGATGGCTGCCGACATCCTGCTCTACCGTGCCACCCACGTCCCTGTCGGTGAGGACCAGAAACAACATCTGGAGCTCACCCGCGACATCGCGCAGAAATTCAACAACGACTTCTCCGACCGTATCGCAGCGCTCGGCGTCGGCGTCGAGATGCAGGTCGGCGAAGAGACCGTGAACGGCTATTTCCCGCTGACCGAGCCGGTCATCGGCGGGCCGGCGGCGCGCATCATGTCGCTGCGCGACGGCTCCAAGAAGATGTCCAAATCGGACCCGTCTGATCTGTCGCGCATCAACCTGACCGACGACGCCGATGACATCTCGAAGAAGATCCGCAAGGCCAAGACCGATCCGGAAGCGTTGCCGAGCGAGCTGGATGGCCTGGCCGGCCGGCCCGAGGCAGAAAACCTGGTCGGCATCTATGCGGGTCTCGCCGAGATGTCGAAGGCGGATGTGCTCAAGCAATTCGCCGGCCAGCAGTTTTCCGTGTTCAAGCCGGCCTTGGCCGATCTTGCTGTGGAAAAACTGGCGCCGATCGCCAGCGAGATGCGCCGCATTTCGGATGACCGCGCCTATGTCGACGCGGTGCTCAAGGACGGCGGCGAGCGCGCCGGCGTGCTGGCCGAAGCGACGATGAAGACGGTGCGCGACATTATCGGCCTGCTGCAGGGCTGATCGCGACATCGGGTGCACTGGCACAAGGCCGGCGGCTTGCCGCCGGTCCGCCGCAGTGGCAGATTGCGCCGCAAGACACCGAGTAGATAGACATGGTCTCCAAACGCCTCAGCCGCGAAGCCGGCCATCGCAGGAAATTCCTGACGATCATCGACGACACGCCGGAATGCGAGCGTGCCGTCGCCTATGCCTCGAAACGGGCGCAGAGCACCAGCGGCACGCTGGTGCTGCTCTATGTCATCGTGCCGGACGATTTCCAGCATTGGCTGGGTGTCGAGAAGATCATGCGCGAGGAAGCTAACGCCACGGCGCGCGCCGCACTCGACAGCTATGCCAACAAGGTGCGCCAGAAGCTCGGCATCGAGCCCGAGATGGTGGTCCGCGAAGGCAAGCCGACGGAAGAGATTCACAAATTGATCGAGGAAGACCAGGACATCGCCATCCTGGTGCTGGCCGCCGGTGCGGGCAAGGAAGGCCCGGGACCGCTGGTCGGCGCCGTGGCCGGCAAGGGTGCCGCCTTCCCGATCCCGGTGACTGTCGTGCCGCAGAACCTTTCGGACGAGGAAATAGACAGCCTGGCCTGAGGTGTGCTGATTTTCAGGTGATGCCGGCCTGACCTGAATCTCAACACACCTTCGGGCGCGTCCCAGGGGCGCGCAAAAAACATTCCGCCAGCCAGCCATTCCGGCGATGCGTTTCGCTTGAATGTCCAGCCAATTGAGCCTATTTAGAATTGTTCCAAACTAGATGCCCAACCGGGCACGGAGACGGCCATGTTCATCCAGACCGAATCGACGCCAAACCCGGCGACGCTGAAATTCCTGCCCGGCAAGGAAGTGCTTGTGGAAGGCACCGCCGATTTCCGCGATGCCGACAGCGCCGCCGTCGCCTCGCCGCCTGCCGGTCGGCTGTTCGCAATTCCTGGCGTCACCGGCGTTTTCTTCGGCTATGACTCCAT
>NZ_RZRR01000074.1:0-10800 GCF_003998555.1 Mesorhizobium sp. M7A.F.Ca.CA.002.09.1.1
CATCAAGAGCATGCGAATGACCGCCTGCGCGCCGGACAGGAAGATGCGCTCCTTTGCGAGATCGAACTTGTCGTCGAGCGCGACGTCGTGCAGCGTCATCAGGCATTTCCTCTGCGGAGGCCACGCGGGGCAGGCAGCCAACGTCGGGGTCGGATGACGCATCCTTTCTCCCCTTGCAAGGCAGGTCAAACAAAATCGCAGATGCCAGGCAACGCGCAACGAACAGTCCGCGGCCATCCTGAATCGGGTATGAAACCGATCCGCGGACATTGCCCGGCGCATGAACATTACAGCTGCGGCGCGGCCGGCCGCGACGCGTCAGCCGCCTTTCGAGCAATCTGGCTTCGGCTCGCCCGGCAGCTTGCCGTCGGGATGGCCGACGAGATCGGGATTGGCGGTGTAGAGCTGGTCGATGACCAGCGGCCGGTCGGGCAGGATCGACTGGTCTTCCGTCGACATCAGCGTGGTGTCGATCTTCTGCAGGACCGCGCCGTCGGCGCCCTTGATGCTGATGGCAATCGCATAGGGCTTGTTCTTGACGACGCAGGTCAGTGCCGGGCTCTCCAGCGTCACCTTGTCGAGCTTCGGCCAGACCTTCTGCTCGACCACCAGAGGTGCGCCGCCGGCGGGATCCTGGAAGCTGGCGACCGCCACCTGGCCCTCTCCCATCGGCTTCAGCGGCCGCAGGGTCACCACATAAGTCGCCCTGGCGAGGCGGTAGTTGAAAACGAATATCTTGCCGGAAATCTCGAACAGCTTGCCTTCGGCGTCGCCGGTGTCGCGGCAGGCGCCGAGCGCAACGGCCACGATGAGCGCCGCGCCAACAAGGATCGAACGGGAAAGGCCGCTACGCATTCTTGACCTCATTTTCCGCCATGCGACGACGGCGATAGTGACGGCTTGCCTTCTGACGGTTGCCGCACACCGCCATGTCGCACCATAGGCGGCTGGAATTGCGGCTTCTGTCGACGAACAGCCAGGTGCAGTTGGGACAGATCCTGAGCCTTGCGACGGTATCGTCGCGCAGAAGCGATAGCGCCGAAACCGCCAGCGCCGCCTCGAAGGCGATCGGCGTCAGGGGATCACCGAACGGCCTTCCCGGCACACCGATCTCGGTCCGGCTGCCGGCAAGACCCTCGGCGCAGGCGCTCAGGAATCCGGGCAGATCAGCGGTGGCGACCGCGCCCTTCGACACCGCTCCACGAAACAGCCGGTCCGTCGCCTCGCGGATCGACAGCACGACGGGTGCGATCGCCACCGCTGAGGATACCGCCAGCGGCCTTTCGCCAAGCTCGGCGGCGCGAAAGCGGCTCGCCGCGTCGGCGAAGCGAGCAATCTCGGCCGGATCTTCGAAGCGGTCGAACGTCCGCTCCGGATCGCCGCGCAGCACGACGGTGTTCGCCGTGTCGAGCGCAAGCAGGCCGCCGGTGAAGCGGTGCGGGGTCCATGATACCGTCATGGCGAAAATCTAACCGATAAATCGTATTTGACAAGTTAGATTCAGCGATGCAACCTCACTCCGGGATGCGGTGGTCTCCGCAGCCTTTTGAGCATGCTGTTGGCCAGGACCGCTTCGCACTTTTGGGCGGCATGCTTCGAGGTTTTGCATGCTCTATTTCTTCCAGCAGGTGCTGAACGGGCTGCATTCGGGCGCGCTGTATGCGTTGCTCGCCTTTGGCTATGTGCTGACCAACGGCATCCTGCACCGCACCAATCTCGCTTATGGCGCGTTGTTCGCCTTTTGCGGCCAGACCATGATCCTGACCGCGGCCTTCGGCTATCAGGTGCTGTGGCTGACGCTGCTGGCGGCGGTGGCGCTCGGCGTCGTCGCTGCGTTCCTCTATGCCGCGCTGATCAGCCACGTGCTGTCGCGCAGTGTCTTCGAACCGTTGGCCGACCGCACGCCCAATGCAATCGTGGTGACGACGCTCGGCATCCTGCTGCTGCTGTCCGAAGCGAGCCGCATCGCCGCCGACACGCATGATCTGTGGCTGCCGCCGATGCTGGCGCAGCCCATCGTTTTCGCGCAGGGCGCGACCTTCAAGGCAACGCTGACGCTCATCCAGCTTATCGACTGCGCCGTGGTGGTGGCGGCAATCGCGCTGGCAAGCTGGGCTTTTGCCCGGTCGAGCTTCGGACGGTGCTGGCGCGCCGTCTCCGACGACCCCAAGGCTGCCGCGATGTGCGGCGTCGACGTACGCGCGGTGTTCCGGCACGCGGTGCTGTTCGGCGGCTTCTGCGCCGCGCTGGCCGGTGTCATGGCCGGGCTCTATTACGGCAATGTCAGCTTCGGCTCGGGCCTCGTCTACGGACTGAAGATCCTGTTCGTGACGGCGGTCGGCGGCTATCTCTCGCCACCGCGCGCGGCGCTCGGCGCGGCCGTCTTCGGCATGGCCGAATCGCTGTGGGCCGGCTACTTCCCGGTCGAGTGGCGCGACGCGTGGATGTACCTGTTCCTGGTCACGACGCTGATCCTGATCGGCGCCGGCCGCGACACCGGCAAAATCGCCTGAAAACGTCAGACTTTGGTTGCATGACGCGAGGGCAGATCGCCGGTATTGGGCACTGTCTGCGATGCGATGATATTCGCTGCCTCTATCCTTGTTGACCCGTCAGTCCACGCGCGGCATACCGTTGGACCACGTGGCGTGACGGACAAAAAGGGGGAAGCCGGCACGCCTCCGGTACAAGGGAGGAATGCATGGCAGGGCTTCTCGCTCTATCCAGGACTATTGATCGCGCCAACGAGTTCATCGGCAAATGGATATCGTGGCTGATCCTGCTGGCGATCCTGGTGAGCGCCGCCAACGCCATTATCCGCAAGGTGTTCGACATATCCTCGAACGCTTGGCTCGAGCTGCAATGGTATCTGTTCGGCGCCGCCTTCATGCTGGCCGCCGCCTATACGCTGAAGCAGAACGAACATATCCGCATCGACGTCGTCTACGGCCTGTTTCCACGCCGCGTGCAGCACTGGATCGACCTTTTCGGGCATGTCTTTTTTCTGATGCCGTTCGTGACGCTGATGGTGATCTATTTCGTTCCTTATGTGTCGCTGTCGTTTCGCAGCGGCGAGATGTCCAACAATTCCGGCGGCCTGATCATCTGGCCCGCCAAGGCCATCCTGCTCGTCGGGTTTTTCCTGCTGGCGCTGCAGGGCATCTCCGAGATCATCAAGAAGATCGCCATCATGCGCGGAGACATGGACGACCCCAATCCCTTCATATCGGTGCATGAGCAGGCCGAACTCGAAGCCAAGGCGCTGGCCGACGAGGTGCGTTCGTGATGGAGTTCATCGCGCAGAACATGGCGCCGATCATGTTCGCTTCGCTGATCATCTTCCTGCTGATCGGCTACCCCGTCGCTTTTTCCTTGGCCGCCAACGGCTTGATGTTCTTCTTCATCGGCGTGCTGCTGTCTCCCTATTCCGGAGGATCGATCAACCTCGCCTGGCCGCTCCTGCACGCATTGCCGGATAATTTCTACGGCAGCCGGGTGATGTCGAACGACACGCTGCTGGCCATCCCGTTCTTCACCTTCATGGGCATCGTGCTCGAGCGGTCGGGCATGGCCGAAGACCTGCTCGACACGATCGGCCAGCTGTTCGGGCCAATCCGCGGCGGCCTCGCCTACGCCGTGATCTTCGTCGGCGCGCTTTTAGCGGCGACCACCGGCGTGGTGGCGGCTTCCGTCATCGCCATGGGCCTGATCTCGCTGCCGATCATGCTGCGCTATGGCTATGACCGCCGGCTCGCATCCGGTGTCATTGCCGCCTCCGGCACGCTTGCCCAGATCATCCCGCCGTCGCTGGTGCTGATCGTGCTTGCCGACCAGCTCGGCCGCTCGGTCGGCGATATGTACGCGGGCGCGTTGATCCCGGGCCTCGTGCTCACCGGCCTCTATATGTCCTATATCCTGATCATGTCGATCATCCGGCCGAACTCGATGCCGGCGCTGCCGCTCGAGGCCCGTACACTTGGCCATGGCGTGATGTCGCTGCTGGTGGCTTTGCTGGTCACATCGGCGGTTTCCTACGCGGCATATCGTTATCTGGCGCCGGCGCATGGCGACAATGCCGACATTCTTGGCGCGACTGCCGGGGTGCTGTTCATCTACATCGTCGCCATTGCCGACAAGCGCCTGAACTTCAACATGATGTCCAGGCTAGCGCAGCAGGTGATCATCGTGCTGATCCCGCCACTGGCGCTGATCTTCCTGGTGCTGGGCACCATCTTCCTGGGCATCGCCACGCCGACCGAAGGCGGCGCCATGGGCTCGGTCGGCGCCTTGTTCATGGCGGCGGCCAAGGGGCGCTTGTCGCTTGACGTCGTTAAGCAGGCACTGGCCTCGACGACAAGGCTGTCGTCCTTCGTGCTGTTCATCCTGATCGGCGCACGGGTGTTCTCGCTGACCTTCTACGGCGTCAACGGCCACATCTGGGTCGAGCACCTTTTGACGTCGCTGCCGGGCGGCGAGGTCGGCTTCCTGATCGGCGTCAACATGCTCGTCTTCTTCCTCGCCTTCTTCCTCGATTTCTTCGAACTGGCGTTCATCATCGTACCGCTGCTGGCGCCCGCCGCCGACAAGCTCGGTATCGACCTGATCTGGTTCGGCGTGCTCCTGGGCGTCAACATGCAGACCAGCTTCATGCACCCGCCCTTCGGCTTCGCGCTGTTCTATCTGCGTTCGGTGGCCGCGCGCGTGCCCTATCTCGATCGTCTCACCGGCAAACAAATCGCGCCGGTGACGACCGGCCAGATCTATTGGGGCGCGGTGCCCTTTGTCTGCATCCAGGTGATCATGATCGGGCTGACCATCGCCTTCCCGCAAATGGTGATGCACTACAAGGGAACGACCGTCGATCCGGGCACCATCGACTACAAGGTACCGGAGGTGCCCGGCCTGTCGCCGCTGGGCACGCCGCCGGCGGATGGAGCGGCGCCCGCTGGTGGCGCCACGGCGCCGGCCGCTCCTGACCTTTCGCAACCGCCCAGTTTCGGCGATCCGACACCGGCAAAGCCGGCAGCGCCACAGCCCGACCTGTCGCAACCGCCAAGCTTCAACTGAACCGGCATGGTCAAGACCATGAAAGCGGTGCGGCTGGAAGCAGTGGGCGGCATCACGCTGCGCGACGTCGACATGCCTGACATCGGTGCGGATGAGCTACTGGTGCGCATCGAAGCCTGCGGCGTCTGCGGCACGGACCGGCATCTGTTTCACGGTGAATTTCCCTGCACGCCACCGGTGACGCCCGGCCATGAGTTTTCCGGCATCGTCGAGGCGATCGGAACATCGGTCTCGGGTTTTGCCATCGGCGATCGTGTTACCGGCGACCCCAACATAGCCTGTGGGCGCTGCGCACACTGTCACGCGGGACAAGTCAATCTCTGCAGCAATCTGTGCGCGATCGGCATTCATCGCGACGGCGGCTTTGCCGAATATCTTGCCTTGCCGCAGAAGCAGGCTTTCGTCCTGCCTGCAGGCCTGAACCCCCTGCACGGTGCCTTCTGCGAGCCGCTCGGCTGTTGCCTGCACGGCGTCGACCTTGCCGGTATCAAACCGGGCAGCTCGGTGGTCGTGCTTGGCGGCGGCGTGATCGGCCTGCTCACCGTGCAGCTGGCAAGACTGGCGGGAGCCACGACCATCATCCTGTCGACCAGGCAGGCTTCGCGGCGCGCCCTCGCCGAGGACCTCGGCGCGACAGCGACGATCGATCCGACAGCCACCGATGTCATCGATGCGATCGCCGGACCGGCCGGTCTGGCGCCAGGTGGCGTCGACGTCGTCTTCGAATGCGCCGGCGTGCGAGAGACCGTCGAGCAGTCCATGCGCCTGGCCCGAGCCGGCGGCACGGTCGTCATTGTCGGCGTGACGCCGCAAGGCATGAAAGCGGAATTCGAGCCGTTCGACCTGTTGTTCCGGGAACTGAAGGTGCTCGGTTCCTTCCTCAATCCCTACACCCATCGCCGCGCCGCCGAACTCATCGCTTCCGGTGCGGTCGAGATCGACAGGCTGATCTCCAGGCAGGTGTCGCTTGAAGAAGCGCCAGCGGTGATCGCCAATCCGCCGGCGCCCGGCGAGGTCAAGGTTCTGGTGGTGCCGCGCCGCGGCTGAACCGCCGGCTTCGCCTCCCGGCATATACAGAAAAGCTCTCTAAGCGGGGTCCGCCCAGAGAGCTTTTGAGCAGAAGTACAAACGACTACAGCTTGCCGTTGCGCTGCTGGACCATCATGAAGGTGTCGTAATTGTATTCGGCCACCTGTGCCCAGAGATAATGCTCCTTGCGGAAGCCCTTGATCGATTCCCAGATCTTCTTGAACGGGGCGTTGGAAGCTTCCATTTCGGTATAGACCTCGTTGGCCTTTTCGAAGCAGGCGGCCATGATCTCCTGGCTGAACGGGCGCAGTTTCGCGCCGCCGGCCACCAGCCGCTTCACCGCCGCAGGGTTCAGATAATCGTATTTCTGCAGCATGTTGGCGTCGGCCGCCTGCGCGGCAGTGTGCAGCAGCGACTTGTACGTTGGCGAAAGCTCTTCGTACTTCGCCTTGTTGAACATCAGGTGGACGGTCGGGCCGCCCTCCCACCAGCCGGGATAGTAATAATAGGGCGCCACCTTGTAGAAGCCGAGCTTCTCGTCGTCATAGGGGCCGACCCATTCGGCCGCGTCGATGGTGCCTTTTTCCAACGCCGGATAGATGTCGCCGCCGGCGATCTGCTGCGGCACGACGCCGAGTTTCTGCACCACCTTGCCGGCAAAACCGCCGATTCGCATCTTGAGGCCGGAAAGGTCGGCCACCGTGTTGATTTCCTTTCGGAACCAGCCACCCATCTGCACGCCGGTGTTGCCGCCCGGCAGGCCGAAAAGGCCCTGCGTGGCGAGAAACTCGTTGAACAGGTCGATGCCGCCACCATGGTAATGCCAGGCATTCATGCCGCGTGCGTTGAGCGAAAAGGGAACCGCCGCACCGAGCGCCCATGTCGGGTCCTTGCCCCAGTAGTAATATGCCACCGTATGGCAGGCCTCGACCGTGCCGGCCGTGGTGGCGTCGGCGGCCTGCAGGCCAGGCACCAGCTCACCGGCAGCAAAAACCTGGATCTGGAAATTGCCGTCGGTGGCTTCCGACAGCATCTTCGAGAACACCTCGGCGCCGCCATAGATGGTGTCGAGCGACTTCGGGAAGGACGACGCCAGCCGCCATGTCACCTTGGGATTGGACTGGGCGATTGCAGGCGCCGCCAGCGTGGCCGCCGCCGCCGCGGCACCGACGCCGGTGACACCGGCCTTGCGAATGAATGAACGACGATCCATGAAGTTCCTCCCTTTTGGATCAACAGGCCGACGTCAGAAAATCCTCGGTTTCCGTGTCGGTTCGTTCGAGACAATACACAGGCAAGAAGTCGAGTCCAGCAGGCCGGCCCCATTTGACGGCGAAGCCCGGCTGCACTGCAACTATAGTCTAACAGGCCGTTTCGTGGCCCATGCGACACGCCGAAACTTGGCATGGAAAAATAACGTGGGATCGCCTATTTTGAAGGCAGGTATCCCTTGCCCAAATGGAACACAGAGCCCAAATGCATCAGCCGCTCGTCGCCATATCGACCGACGTCCGTCAGTTCGACAACTACACCTGGCACGCCGCCCCACAACAATATCTGGAAGCGGCGATCACCGGCGCCGGCGTGTTCCCGGTGCTGGTGCCATCGTTCGGCGACCGGCTCGATTTCGACGAACTCCTGTCGTCGGTCGACGGCGTCATGGTCACCGGCTCGAAATCCAATGTGCATCCCTCGCTCTATGGCGGCGACGCCAGTGAAGCCAATGGCCCCTATGATCCGGCGCGCGACGCCACGACGCTGCCGCTGATCCGCCGGGCGATCGAACGCGGCGTGCCGCTGCTCGCCATCTGCCGCGGCATCCAGGAACTGAACGTGGCGTTGGGCGGCACGCTCGGCACCGAGATCCAGGAGCGCGAGGGTTCGCTCGATCACCGCGCGCCGGTGAGCGAGAAGCAGGACGAACGCTTCGCCATCCACCAGACCATTTCGATCAAACCTGACAGTTGCCTGGCCGGTGTGTTCGGTGCCGGCGACATCAAGGTCAATTCGTTGCACCGCCAGGCGATCGACCGGCTCGGTTCGAAGCTGCAGGTCGAGGCCGTCGCCACCGACGGCACGGTCGAGGCGGTTTCGGTGCGGGACGCCCGCGCCTTCGCCGTCGGCGTGCAATGGCATCCGGAATACTGGGTCAAGTCGGACAGCAATTCGGTGAAAATATTCCGTGCCTTCGGCGATGCGGTTCGGCTGCACGCCGCAGCGAAGGCCGGCGCGCGGGCCGCAGCGGAATAATCAGTCGCCGGATTTTTTATCACGGGTGGCCGCCAGCGACAGCAGCGGCAGCGCCGGGGCATAGGATTCGTAGCCGTCGCCATCGGCAGCCGCGAAGGTGACGATTGGATCGGTGCCATTGGCGCTGAAGGCAACGGTGCCATCGTTTTGCTCGCGCCAGAACTTCGCCTGTTCTATGCCCGGCAAGAGCCGACGGCATTTGGGAGCAACGGTGAGCAACGACAAACCGTCCGAAATTTCGGCCCCGCGGCTGACTGCACAGACCGCCTCATCGCCATTGGCGACCAGCCTGTAGCTGTTGGACGGGGCGGCCTCGTTGGCTACGCTTTCCCGGCTGCCGCCATGAAACAGCTGAATGCCACCAAACAGCGCTGCGGCAGCGATCAATGCGGAAAGTGCTTTCATCATTCTTCATCCACGTACACGGACAGGTTGAACAATGATTCCAAAGGGTTAAGCTGACGTTAATAAATGTGGCAGCCACCGATCAGTTTCTAGCCTTCACATGCGCCGTCTCGGGCACCGGCGTCAGCGGCCGGCGCTCGGTGAACCAGGACACCAGATTGTCGACGCACAGATCCGCCATGGCGCGGCGTGTATGGTCCGAGGCCGAGCCGACATGCGGCAGCAGCGAGGTGTTGGGCGCGTCGAGCAGCGCCTTGGGCACGTTCGGTTCGTCGGCAAAGACATCGAGGCCGGCAGCGGCGATGGTGCCGTTGGCAAGGGCTGCCGCAAGCGCTGCCTCATCGACCGTGCTGCCACGGCCGATGTTGACGAAGACGCCGTTGGCGCCAAGCGCCGACAGTATCTCGGCATTGACCGCCTTCTCCGTCGAGGCGCCGCCCGGCGCGACCGAAATCAACGTATCCACGGCTTCGGCAAGCCCTTTCAGGGTCGCATGATAGTGGTAGGAAAGACCTTCGACACGGCGCCGGTTGTGGTAGGCGACCGGCAAGCCAAAGGCCTCCAGACGCCGGGCAATGGCCTGCCCGATGCGGCCCATGCCGAAAATACCCACACTGCGCCCGCGCAAGGTCAGCCGGCTCAGCGGATAGTTGCCCTTGCGCACCCAGCTGCCGTCGCGCAGCCAGGTCTCGGCGCGCGGCAGGTCGCGGATGGTGTTGATCAACAGCCCGATCGTGGTGTCGGCGACCTCCTCGGTCAACACGTCGGGCGTGTTGGTGACCATGATGTTTTTCGCCGCCGCATGACCGACATCGACCGAATCATAGCCGACGCCGAAGGAAGCGATGAGTTCGAGGTTGGGCAATGCGTCCATCATCGCCGCGTTGATGCCGGCGAACGAAGCGATGCCGCGCACATCACTGCGCATCTCGTCGGTGACGAGCGCCGGATCGGCGCGTTCAATTCTGACACGCCTGAACGTGCGGTTGATGCGGTCGACCGCGTGGTCGTTGAAATCGCCCGGCACCAGGATGGCGACGGTCTGCAACTGTTCGGCCTTGGTCATGCACGCTCCACCGGCTTGCCGGTCGACTGACGCACATGCAGTTCCGGCTTGATCAATTCCTGCGAGGGTCGCACCGTCTGGCCGTTGAGCTTGTCGAGCAGCGCGCTGGCGGCGCGGCGGCCAACCTCGCGCTGGCCGTTCCAGACTGTGGTCAGCGCCGGCGTCGCGATCGCCGCCTCTTCGAGGTCGTCATAGCCGGTGACCGAGATGTCGACGCCCGGCACCAGGCCGGCGCGGGCAATGCCGTTCATCAGACCGATGGCGACGAGGTCGTTCCAGCAGCAGGCAGCTGTCGGCCTGTCCTTCAGCGCCAGGAACTGCCCGGCGGCCTCGAAGCCGGCCTGCTTGGTGCGCGGCCCGGCGATGCGCCAGGACGGCCCGACTTCCAGCCCGGCCGCCTCCATCGCGTTGACATAGCCTTGGTAGCGGTCACGGCCGGTCGAGGTCTGGTCGGTGCCGCCGATCATGGCGATGCGCTTGTGGCCGAGCGAGATCAGGTGATTGGTGGCGAGGCCTGTTCCATAGGAGTCGTCGCCGCGAAAGACCGGCACGTCGGCACCCTCGACGGTGCGCGCGATCAGCACAGCCGGCAGGCCGTTCTCCTCGGCCATCACGATGTCGGAAGCCGGCGTGCCTATCGCCGGCGACATGATGACGCCGTCGGCGCCGAGTTGCAAAAGCGTATCGATGAAAGTGCGCTGCTTTTCGAGCTGATCATAGTGGTTGGACAGGATGAAGGTTTGCCGGCTGCGGTCGAGCTCGCTTTCGATCGAGCGCAGGATCTCGGCGAAGAACGGGTTCATGATGTCGTGCACGACGACGCCGACAATGCCGGAACGCGAGGTGCGCAGGCTGGCGGCGCGTCGGTTGTAGATATAGCCGATGGCGCGGGCATGTTCCTTGATGCGGTCACGGGTGGTCCCGGCAACAAGAGGGCTGTCGCGCAGCGCCAGCGAGACCGTGGCCGTGGACACGCCGAGCGC
>NZ_RZRR01000751.1:0-2816 GCF_003998555.1 Mesorhizobium sp. M7A.F.Ca.CA.002.09.1.1
GTTGTCGACGGCCAAGAGCGGCCGCGAGCATTTGTTGCCGGCGATGGTCGAGGCGGAGAATGGCGTGCTGTCGGCGATCGCCAGCCGCGACCTGTCGAAGGCCAAGGCGCTGGCCGACCGCTTCGGTGCACGCCATGCCTTCGGCTCCTATGAGGAACTGCTCGCCTCGAAAGAAGTAGACGGCGTCTACATCCCGCTGCCGACCTCGCAGCATGTCGAGTGGTCGGCCAAGGCCATCGAAGCCGGCAAGCATGTGCTGGTCGAAAAGCCGCTGGCGCTCGACGCCAAGGACATCCTGCCGCTGATCAAGCTGCGCGACCAGAAAAAGGTGCTGGTCTGCGAAGCCTTCATGGTCATCTACCACCCGCAATGGATCAAGGTGCGCGAGCTCATCGCCAGCGGCGCCATCGGCCGGCTGCGCCATGTGCAGGGCGCGTTCTCCTACTACAACGTCGACCCCAGCAACATGCGCAACCAGCTCGACCTCGGCGGCGGCGCGCTGCCCGACATCGGCGTTTACCCGACCGTGTCGACGCGCTTTTCCACCGGCAAGGAGCCGCTGCGCGTGCAGGCGACGATCGAGCGCGACAAGACATTCGGCACCGACATCTACTCCTCGATCCGTGCCGATTTCGGTGACTTCGAGCTGTCGTTCTATCTGTCGACGCAGATGGCGGCGCGCCAGGTGATGGTGTTCCACGGCGAGAAGGGTTTCATCGAGTTGTTCTCGCCTTTCAATGCCGGGCTCTACGACCACCACCGCGTCGAACTGCACAACCAGAACCACACCGAGGCGCAGGTTTTCCGCTTTCCCGGCACGCAGCAGTACCGGCTGGAGGTCGAGACCTTCGCGCGTGCAGCACAGGGCGGCAAGGAGCGCGTCTTCACGCTGGAGGAATCGGTGCTCAACCAGAAAGTCATCGACGCCATCTTCCGCGCCGGCGGCAAAGAAGGCTGGGAGACCGTCTGAATTCCTTGCATTGAAATAGCCGGCTAATTCTGGGAGGAAAAATGGCTGACGATGCGGACGTGATCATTGTCGGCGCCGGCCTTGCAGGGCTGGTTGCCGCCGCCGAGCTTGCCGAGGCCGGCAAGAAAATCATCATCGTCGACCAGGAGCCGGAGCAGTCGCTCGGCGGCCAGGCATTCTGGTCGTTCGGCGGCCTTTTCCTCGTCGATTCGCCCGAGCAGCGGCGCATGCGCATCCGCGATTCGCATGACCTGGCGCTGGAAGACTGGCTGGGCACCGCGGCTTTCGATCGGCCCGAGGATTTCTGGCCGCGCAAATGGGCGGAAGCCTATGTCGGCTTTGCCGCCGGCGAAAAACGCTCCTGGCTGATACAGCGCGGCCTGAAATTCTTTCCCGTGGTCGGCTGGGCCGAGCGAGGCGGCGGCAATGCCATCGGCCACGGCAATTCGGTGCCGCGCTTCCACATCACCTGGGGCACGGGCCCCGGCGTTCTCGAACCTTTCGTACAGCGCGTGCGCGAGGCGCAGAAGCGCGGACTGATCAGTTTCAAATTCCGCCATCGGGTCGATGAATTGACCCGCACGGGTGCGACTGTCGACGGGGTGCGCGGCGACATCCTGCAACCGAGCACCGCCGAGCGCGGCCACAAGAGTTCGCGCGAAATATCAGGAGATTTCGAGCTTCGCGCGCAAGCCGTGATCGTCGCTTCCGGCGGCATCGGCGCCAACCATCAGCTTGTACGGGAAAACTGGCCGCAGCGGCTGGGCGCGGCGCCCAAGCGCATGATCACCGGCGTGCCCGACCACGTCGACGGCCGCATGCTGGCGATCACGGAACGGGCCGGCGGCTCGATCATCAACCGCGACCGCATGTGGCACTATGTCGAGGGCATCAAGAACTGGGCGCCGATCTGGACCGACCATGCGATACGCATCCTGCCCGGCCCATCATCGCTGTGGCTCGATGCGCGCGGCAAGCGCCTGCCGGTGCCGCTCTATCCCGGCTTCGACACTCTGGGCACGCTCTCCCACATCATGAGCACCGGCTTCGACTACTCCTGGTTCATCCTGACCAAGAAGATCATCCAGAAGGAGTTCGCGCTGTCGGGCTCCGAGCAGAACCCCGATCTGACCGGCAAGAGCTGGCGCCAGGTGCTCGGCCGCGCCACATCGGGCATTCCGGGCCCCGTCAAGGCGTTCATGGAAAAGGGCGAGGACTTCATCGTCGAGGCCGATTTGCCGGCGCTGGTCGCGCGCATGAACGCGCTGGCCGGCGGCGAGGCGCTGCTTGAGGTGGCTCAAGTCGAGCGCGAGATCCACGCCCGCGATAGGCAGCTCGACAACCTGTTCTCCAAGGATATGCAGATCACCGCTCTGCGCGGCGCGCGCGCCTATCTCGGCGACCGGCTGATCCGCACGGCCAAGCCGCACAAGATGCTCGATCCGGCAAATGGCCCGCTGATCGCGGTGCGGCTTAACATCCTGACCCGCAAGACGCTGGGCGGCCTGCAGACCGATCTCGACAGCCGCGTGCTGGGGGCAGATGGCCAGCCGGTAGCCGGGCTCTATGCCGTCGGCGAAGCCGCCGGTTTCGGCGGCGGCGGCGTGCATGGCTATGCGGCGCTCGAAGGCACCTTCCTCGGCGGCTGCATCTTTTCCGGCCGCAGCGCCGGCCGGGCAGCGGCTGCCTCGGTGGCGTGAAGGGGCGTCACTTGGTCCTCAGAGTTTGGCCGCGATCACCAGCGCCAGTCGCCCTGTCCAAGCGCGGTCACCGCACCGACGATCCGGGTGAAGCTGGTGCGGTGACCGCGCTTGGACAGGGCGACTGGCGCTGGTGATCGCGGCCA